>JALQYN010000092.1 GCA_023254055.1 Polaribacter sp. | reverse complement strand
GAAGCTTGTGCATTTAGTAATTTCGCAATGGTTTTTCGCGAAGATTCCAACAAAGTCTTGGCGCTCCTCCCAAAACTATGGGTAGAAGATGGGTTTCCAAAATCGTTTTGTAAAACATTAATCATCGCAGTAATGACTTCTGGATGAATAGGCGTGGTTGCGGCGTTATCTAAATACACTTTTCTCATAGGACAAAGATACAAATCATTTTATTTTAGAAATCTTAAAATCAATTCAGATGGAAATTAACAAACTTTAGCAAATTAATAAATTAAAACCTTTATTTTTGTTGCATAAATTCAATGATAAAATGAAAAAACTTATAGTTTTAGTAGCCTCAATTTTTGTGCTACAAGCTTGTGATGATGGCGATATTACATTAGAATCTTTCAATTTTGATACCGTTAGTATTCAAGAATGCCCTGATAATAATTTAATTTTCAAAATTAATGGAGACGAAATGTTGTTAATTAATATTCCTGAAGCTAGTTTTACCAACGAAGAAACGCCAGATGGAAATCCGAGAACAGTAAATATAAATTCAACAAATCAGATTATTTATAGAATTTATTCTGGAACAGTAACTTCTAGTAATATTTGTACAACTATTCCGTCCGCTACTCCAATTGTAAAAAATGAGTGGAATGCTACTGGTGGAACAATTGAAATTATTACAGACGCGCTTTATGCTTCAGATGGAATTACAATAACGGGATATAATCATAACATTAAATTTGTTAATGTAAACTTTTCTGGAAGTTCTAATTCGTTTAGTTTTACAGAATATAATTTTGGAAATTATGAAACCGATTTATAAAATTTTAAACATAAAAAAAGCAAAGGACTATTCGAAACTGATTAGTCCTTTTTTTATTTCTAGAAGTGAAATTTAGGTAAAATTAAAACATCTAAAATTACTTAACATTTTGTTTAATATAAACTTCAGTGGCACCTAAACCATATTTTTGATAGTTCGCATCTTGGAACGAAATGGTATCATAACGTCCTAACATAAAGTCCAATTCGGCTTTCAAAACACCTTCACCAACGCCGTGAATAAACACCACTTTAGGCATCCGATTTTTGATAGCAAAATCGAGTTGTCGTTTTGCGGTTTCCATTTGCAAAGTCAGAATATCATAGTTGTTCATTCCACGTTTTGAAGGTACTAATTTTTCGATATGCAAATCCACTTCTAAGACAAATTCGTCCTTACGAGAGCGCTTTTCTTTTACAAAACTGCGCTTTTTTGGCTCTTCTTTATCCTTTAAAACCAAACCTAAACTTTGAGTAGAGAAAAAACCACTTAACTCATTGGAATTGTTTGTTTTAACCAATTCGTTGACAAAAAATGTCATCACAAAATTATCAGTAGTTTCTACCGAAATTTGATCATTATTAACCTTAATTACTACTCCCGAAATGTCGTCGTCTAAAGCTGAGACCTTATCTCCTATTTCAAATTTCTGTGTCATTTTCTTCATCGTTTTCTCCATCATTTTTAGATGGAATTTTATTCATCAATTTAAATAATCCAAACATAAAAACAGCCATTGCCCCTATCATAATAAATCGATTTGGAGCTGGTTTTGATTGTTCAATTAGAGCATAAATTCCGACTGCAGCAAACATTAAAATGTATAAAAATTGTTTCATGATTTTTACTTTAAAATACAATTTTCAAAAGTAGTGTTTTTAAAATTAGTATTTGTTTATGAACTTTTTTTTGTAAACTTGTGAATAAAATTTTAATTCTAAAAAGCATTATGGAAGAACATATGTTGCCTTGTATGAACAAACAACTTTTTGGAGTTGAATGTCCAGGTTGTGGAACACAAAGGGCAATAGCTTTTTTATTAGAAGGCGAATTTTGGGAAGCATTTAAAATGTTTCCTGCCATTTACACCTTAGCTTTGTTTTTTGTTTTTTTAGCACTTCATCTTTTTGATAAAAAAAGAAACTATTATAAATTAGTAATTGCTAGTGCTATTTTAAATGGAGCTGTAATTTTAATAGCCTATTTAATTAAAATATATTTTAACTCTGTAACCAATTAAACTTTATATTTATGGAAAATCAAAAATTACCTAATGCTACCGCTGTCCTTATTTTAGGAATATTTTCAATTTTAATTTGTTGTTGTTACGGAATTTTTAGTATCATTTTAGGTGTTGTAGCTTTAGTTTTAGCAAATAAAGACACTAAATTATATGCTGAAAATCCAAGTGTTTATACCAACTACAATAATTTAAAAATTGGTAAAATTCTTAGTATAATTGGAATTTCATTAGGTGTTATTTACCTAATTTATGTAATTGTTCTATTCACTACTTTAGGTATGGAAGGTATTGAGCAAATGCAACAAGAAATGATAAGAAGATACGGAAGTAGATAAATTAAAAATACTAAAATATATTTATAAAAAGAACGCTATCAGTAAGTTAGCGTTCTTTTTTTATTTAATAACAACTCATTAACAAATCGTTTACAACACTTTTTTTGAGTTTGGCACGGCAATTGAAAATACCTAATCAAGCAACCTTTTTAGAAACGAATTTTAAAATGAAGTTATTAGTTTAATCTTTAAATATTTGTATCATGAAAAAAATTACACTTTTAGTAGTAGCCAGCTTCATACTGGTAGGAAGTATGGCTTATGCGTCAGAAAACCCTGTTTTTTCTGACAAAACAGATAGAAGAGCTTATTCTATCGATTATAGAGATGCAGAACCTATAATTTTTAAAGAGCGAGGAATAGAATTCATGTTGTTTCCAAATGGAGAATTTGATTTTAATACAAGACCATCAGGACCAAGACATACAACAAACGGAACTAGTGGAGCTCCTGGAACAAGAGGATACTATGGCTCATCTGAAAGAGGTGTACGTGTTGAACACGACAACTTTGGTAGAGTAAGACGCGTAGGAAATGTATATATTAACTACGATGCCTTTGGAAGAGTAAAACGTATTGGAACAATTTACATGAGCTACAACAGCTTTGCTGTAACTAAAGTAGGAAACATGAGAATTGTGTATGACAGAAGAGGAAGAATTGTAGATGTATATGGATTCATAAACGCAACAAACAGCGGATATTACTACAACCCAAGAGGTACATATTATTCAAACGATCATGACGACTATGGATATGACAATGATGAATACGATGATGAATACGATGAGAATGACTATTACTACTATCGCAAAGACGGAACAAAAGCAAAAATGTCTGATGAAGACAT
>JALQYN010000089.1 GCA_023254055.1 Polaribacter sp. | reverse complement strand
TTTTGAAATCGATAAAGTATCTTGTGCTTGAAGCATCGATGACACCATTCCAAATACGATTAATAAGTTAACTTTCTTCATAGTTTTGTTTTATTCTTATTTTACGTTACAAATGTACATTCGTAAAAAAAGGTAGTCGGTAACAAGAGTTACAAAGACCTGTTACAAATGTTACAAAAAGAAAGAGCGTCCATAAAAGACGCTCTTACTAACCAATAAAACTAAAACAATCATCAACAATAGTAGATGATGTTACTTTCTTGTTCCTCCATGTCCACCCGCAACTATTTTTAATATTCTAATATTTAAATAAAAGAATTTAAAAAATTGTATCAAAGGATTTTGCATTTTGGAACGCTGTGCGTTTGATATTCTTTGTGTCATTTTTTAGGTATTTGGTATTTTGGTAAAAGTTTCTTTCTACTTAATGAACTATTCAGGAATTAACCACCAAAAGGGTTTCATTTTAGCCTTATAAATAAAAGCATAATGTAAAGCTAACTTTACCCAGTGACCCGCTAAACCAATATCTCCAAAGGTTTTCTTGATATCTCTTCCTCCAGTATTGGGATATTTTTTATAATCAGGAACAATTGGATACGTTGTAATACTTACACCACTACCTTGTGTCATTCCGTAACCTGCTGATGCAATACAAGCAGCTCCCATATTTCCTAATGAACCTTTGTGATGTAATGATTCTTTTCCGGCTTTGATTGAATCTATTATGTTATCCGCTACTAATTTTGCTGTAATTCCAGAAGGCATACCTGTTCTTGGTGGTGATGGAAAAATTTCGGTTCCGTTTTTACTTTTTCTTGGTTTTGAAATAGTATGTGGTGGTGCAAAAGCAATTCCAGGTGCAAAGATGTTTTTATAGCTTGGATTTTGATACGTTTCTGGCCAATCTTGAACAGTCCATTCTTCGTAAGGTTTCGGTGTATAATCAGCATCAACCACCATGAAACCTCTGAATAATTTTTCGGTAATATTCTGCCCGTCTTTGTCATACGCTTGAAAGCCATGTCCTGAGAAAGCAGGAATCAACATACCAAAATCAAAGGATTCAGTTTTATATTCTCCTTCTAAATTTTCATAATGTACTACTCCATCTTCCACTTTAGTAACTCCGGCTCCTAAAATCCATTTAATACCACGATCTTCAAAGATCATCTCAACCATATCTTTCGATTTCATGTTAAAACCGTTGTATTCCATCAACATGCCATCCATACCAAAATCACCCAGTTCATATTCATTGGAAATCCATGTAATTTCAGCTTTATCTCGAACCCCAAACTTTTGTAATTCTTTTTCTACGTTCAATATATATTCAAAGGCGGCACCCTGACAAGTTGCTTTTGCATGCCCAGTTCCGATAAGAATTTTTGCTTTTTTATCCGATTTTTTTAATTGGTCAATTAATTTATGAAGAGCGTCCGATGCATGTTCGGCATGATCATAAGTACAAACAGAATACACTTTATTTGTTGCTGGTAGTAAACCTTCGGTCATATCAAAAGCCAATTTTGGACCTGTAGCATTAATTAAATAATCGTAAGTAACTTTTTCTTGTTTACCTAAGTTATCTCCAAAAACGCCTTCAACTAAAATATAGGGTTTTGTTTCTGAACTATCGCCTTCGGGATGAAAGGATATGGCCTTGGCTTGTTTGTAACCAATTCCTTTTCTTTTGTATAAAGGCTCTAAAGGAAAAATTACTTCTTTAGATTTCATTCTACCTATTCCAACCCATATATTTGAGGGAACCCATTGGTAATTTCTATTGGGAGAAACTACTAAAACTTCGTGGTCTTTAGAAAGTTTTCTTCTTAAGTGAGCGGCTGCCGTATGCCCTGCAATACCTGCTCCTAAAACAACTATTTTTGCCATTTTGATTCGTTTAATATGTCAAATGTAAAAGTTAGGCACTTGTCATACAGCAACATTTGTTACATAAAAAAAAACGCCCCGAATAAATCGGGGCGATAAAACTTTAATTACATTGTTCACGAGATCCATTTAATATATTATTATATTCTTCAGGAGACAAATATTGAGGAGTATAAGTTTCGCCATTATTTTCAATAGAAGAAACAAAACTTCTTAAATGATTTCTAGAACCACATTGTAAGTTTTCATAGGTTGATATTACAACACTATTTGTTGTTTCATTTATATAATCTTCCAAATCAACTATATCTAAATCTTCAATTGTTGCACCAATTTGCAATGCGTTTGAACTACTAATCTGTCCATTAATTACAAACTGGTCGTAAATACTTTGTAAATTTTCATTTAAAAATTGTCCTTGAGGTAAGATAGTATAATCAATATTATTTTGTTCTAAGATAGTTACAATGGCATCCATGTGACTTTGTTCACTATTTTTAATATTATTAAATTGGTTAATTCCCCATAAATTATACAGATACACGTAAGTATCTCTTGCGAGTTTTTCTTCTTCAAGCATGAATAATAATCCATCTTTTTCTTCCTGACTTAATATTTCAGAATTTACATTGTTTTCATCGTTACTACATGAAAAGGCAAACAAAGCCATAACAATTGCTGTTGCAATAAAAAATTTCGTTCTCATAATTCAATTTATTTATAAGTTATTATTCAAAATTAACTCATTAATAATCAAATTACAGCCACAATTGTTACATAAAAAACGCCCCGAAAAATCGAGGCGAATTCAAAAAAATTAATAACTCGTATCGTCCAGCTTAACTTTTCCGTTGAATGTTTTATAGAGAAATAAAAAGTAAGCTGCTAATAAAGGAGCACCTATCAAAACAATAGTCAGCATAATGCCTAATGATTTTTGTGAAGATGCAGCGTTGTAAATAGTAATACTAAACTTCGGATCAATAGTAGAAATTAACAATGTTGGATATAATTGAAAAGCAACTAACATTAATAAAAATGCCATGGTAAGAGAAGAAAATATTAAGGCTTGAAAATACTTCTTTTTAGAAACCAAACGAGGAACATTAGCTACAGCTAAAAAGGATAAAATAGGAAGGATAAAGAATATTGGATTTTCTCTAAAATTATCTGTAACCCCTGGAATAAATACTAAAGTGTATAAAGAAGTAATAGAGAAACTCACAATAAAGAATATCATTCCTTTTTTCAATAAAAACGTTAATCGTGTGTGTAGTCTTCCTTCTGTTTTTAATAACAGAAAAATAGCACCCTGTGTCATAAAAATAGAAAGAGTTGTTAATCCTACCATAATGGCATATGGACTCAGAAAAGAAAAGAAGATTCCTCCTTTATAAGTGTAATTTTCACCTATTTCAAAACCTTGCAACACATTCCCTAAAACGACACCTAATAAAAAGGCGATAAGGGTATTCGATACAAAGTAAATGATATCCCAAGTTTTTCGCCACCAAATCATTTTTTCTGCACTTCTAAATTTGATAGCAGAAGAACGTAAAACTAATAACATTAAAAACAACATAAACGGAATATACATAGCCGAAAGCATAGTGGCATACATAACAGGAAAACCTGCAAATAAAGCACCTCCTCCAATAATTAACCACACTTGATTAGCATCCCATAGTGGTCCAATTGCATTAATGGCAATTCGACGGCTTTCATCTTTTCTTAAAAACAAATGCCAAGCGCCTGCACCATAATCAAATCCTTCTAAAATGGCATAACCCGAAAACAATAACCCAACTACTAAATACCAGAGTGTTGGATAATCGATACCTAAAAATGTTTCCATAACTTCTTGTTTAAATCGTTTCTAATTGATTGTGAAGGTCATCTTCATATGGCCCATGTTTTATTTTCTTATTCAAAGAATACAGAAATAGAAGAAATAGTAATGTATAAACAACTAAAAACAATATCAATGAAAACAAAATTTGATTATTTGAAACTTCCTGTGAAAAGCCTTCGCTAGTTCTTAGATGACCATATACAATCCAAGGTTGGCGACCCATTTCTGCAGCAAACCATCCTGCTTGATTGGCAATTTGAGGTAATAAAACAGAGAATGAGAAAATCCACATTAGCCACTTGCTTTCAAATAGTTTTCCTTTCCACCATAAAAAGCAGGCGTAAAAAGTAAGAGCTATCAAGAACATTCCAATAGAAATCATGATGTGATAAAATTGAAATACTGCATTTACCTGACTAGGTTGGTCTTCTTTTGGAAATGCATTTAAACCAGTAACTGGTGCTTTAAAATCTTGATGAACCAAAAATGATAATCCACCAGGAACTCCTATACCAGTAACTTCTTGTTTTTCATTATCAACCCAACCTAAAAGATACAAATCTGCTGGTGCCGATTTTTCATAATGCCCTTCCATTGCAGCTATTTTTGCAGGTTGATTTACAGCCACACCATCTGCGGAACTATGTCCAGATAATAATTGTGAAAAGGAAACTACTGTGGCAACAACTAAAGCTATTTTAAACGCCACTTTGGATAATGCAACAAATTT
>JALQYN010000021.1 GCA_023254055.1 Polaribacter sp. | reverse complement strand
AAAATCTCTATTTCCGTCAAGATGCGAGGGGGTCTAGATTTACCATTTTTGAAAAAAGTTTTATTGATTACACCATCTCGGTCAAGAAATACTCCCGGTTTTTGTTTCATTGATTACCATTTAGTCGGATTTGTTTTTAATTTCGGATGAAGTATATAGAGAATTTGCTTATGATGGAATAGAGCACTATTCAATTTTACAAGAAGAAAGTTTAACTGAAAATGCTATTATTATTGACTCTGTATCGAAAAGATATAGCATGTGTGGCGCAAGAATAGGTTGTTTGGTGTCAAAAAACAAAGAAGTTATTAAAACAGCTTTAAAATTTGCTCAAGCAAGATTAAGTCCGCCAACATTAGCGCAAATTGCTTCAGAAGCAGCCTTAGAAACTCCACAAAGTTATTTTGATGAAGTTAAAGAAGAATACGTTAGCCGAAGAAACACATTAATAGAGGGCTTACAAAAAATTGAAGGCATAAAAGTAGCAAAACCAAAAGGTGCCTTTTATTGTATCGTGGAGTTACCAGTAAAAAATGCTGACGATTTTGCAAAATGGCTATTAGAGTCTTTTGATGTGAATGGTGAAACTGTGATGGTTGCTCCTGCTGCAGGATTTTACTCAACACCTGGCGTTGGTTTAAATCAAATTAGAATTGCCTATGTTTTAAATAATGAAAGTTTAAAAAAAGCAATTAACATTTTAAAAGAAGCTTTAAAAGTGTATAAAGATTAGTGACCATTTTAAACAACATATCTTTAAAAGAATACAATACGTTTGGTGTAGAATGTTATGCCAAACGTTTTGTATCTATTGATTCTTTTTATGACTTACAACAACTTTTAAAGACAGAAAAAGACTTGTTCCTGTTATCTGGAGGTAGCAATATTTTGCTGACGAAAGACATTGAAAAACTTGTTGTATTGATAAACATCAAAGGAATTTCAATCGACAGAGAAAACAAAAATACTGTTCACTTAACAGTTAATTCTGGAGAAAATTGGCATGAGTTTGTGTTGTGGTGTATTTCTCAAGATTATGGCGGATTAGAAAACCTCTCTTTAATTCCTGGTAATGTTGGCACTTGCCCTATTCAAAACATTGGAGCTTACGGAGTAGAAGTCAAAGACACCATCACCAAAGTAGAAGCAATTGAAATTGAAACCGGTAAATTAATTACTTTCGCTAATGCAGAATGCCAGTTTGGATACCGAAATTCAATTTTTAAAAACGATGTAAAAGGAAAGTACATTATTACTTCGGTAAGTTTTGAGCTAACGAAAACAAATCACCAACTAAATACTTCTTACGGAGCGATTGAAGTTGCTTTACAAGAAAAAAAGATTACAAATCCTACGATCAAAGATGTTTCTGATGCGGTTATCTCTATTAGAAAATCAAAACTTCCAGACCCAAAAGAAATTGGAAATAGTGGAAGCTTTTTTAAAAACCCTGTCATTTCTACTGAGCAATTTTTACAATTACAAAAAGAATACCCAGCAATTCCTAGTTATAAAATTTCAGAAGCTACTACAAAAGTTCCTGCTGGTTGGCTGGTAGAACAATGCGGATTTAAAGGCAAACGTTTTGGTGATGCTGGGGTGCATGAAAAGCAAGCATTGGTTTTGGTAAATTACGCAAATGCTTCTGGTTTAGAAATTTACAATCTAGCCAAAAGCATTCAACAAACTGTTTTTAATAAATTTAAAATTGATTTAGAAATCGAAGTTAATATTATTTAAACTTCTTTTTTTAGCAACTCAATATGTCTTATTATTCGATCTTTTTCAACAGCTAAGGTACCATTATAAACACCTCTAATTCTACCTTTTTTATCTATCAATACAAAGTTTTCTGTGTGAATAAAAGCATCTTCATCTTGTGTTTTTACAAAATCTTCATCTGCAAAATAGCCTTGTCTAGCAATCGTATATATTTCTTTTTTATTCCCAGTAACTAAATTCCATTTTTCTGGATTGACCTTGTTTTCAATTCCGTATTCTTTTAATACCGAAACAGAATCTTTTTCGGGAGTTACTGAATGTGATAAGAATAAAACATCTTTATCATTTTTAAATATTTCTTGTAAAGCTCCCATATTTTTTGCTAATCTTGGGCAAATACCAGGGCAAGAAGTAAAGAAAAAATCAGCAACATAAATTTTCCCTTCGTAAGTTTGATTCGTTACCTTCTCTCCTTCTTGGTTTGTAAATTCGAAAGCTGGAATTTTATGAATCGCTTTGTAATTTGTTGCATTTTCAGAAATCCATTCAGGAGTAAATAATGCTGAGTTAAAAAAAGGCAATGTTACTTCTTTGTCAATTTTTTGTTCTGTTTTACATGCAAAAAACATCAGTATTGCAAGTAGTATGTATATATTATTTTTCATCATTTTGTTTTTACTGAATAACATTTTTTTAATCCGATAAGCCCAAACCTTTCCCCATTTACAACAGTGTAATTTGCTCTGATATTTCCATTCGACAACCACATTTTTTGAGTTCCCGATTCTCTTCCGTTTATATAATTAAATTCTTTAACCAGCTGCCCGTTCGTATACCATTCTTTCATCGTACCATGATATACCCCATTTTGGCTGTAAGGATATTCAAATTTTTGTTGTCCGTTTGTAAACCAAGCTTTGTGTATCCCAACTTTCTCTCCGTTTTGATAATAACGTACTTCTGCTAAAACAGAATTTGTATACCATTTTTTTTCTTCTCCATCTTTTTGGCCGTTTATATAGGTTGTAACATTACTTGTTTGATTTACTTCATCAAACCTTTTTAATGTACCCTCAAATGGCATATCATTATAATACAACACACCATTTCGAGTACTTAATTGTTTGTTTTCTGCTAATAAAATTAATTGTCCCCCGACTTTTTGTTTACATGAAAACAAACTAAAACAGATTAATATGTATACAAATTTTTTCAATTTTTTATTGCGTTATGTTTCCAGGTGTGCCATAAAAACCGTTTCCATTTATGTATGGATCTTCATTTGGTGTAATATGATAATGATAAATCCCACTAGGAAAATCAACCGTTGCACTTGTATGCCCATGATAAGCGTCTAAATCTGAATTTGTAATTGTTTTACCATTTTCAATGGGTCCGTAAACCGGAAAACCATCTGCAAGCAATCCTAAGAAAGTACTATCTCCAAACTGACCTGTTAAATAGGTTGGCTCAACATGATAATGGTATTGTCCAGATTGTTGTGGGTGTCCTAAAAATTGATCAAAACTATTAATCTCATTTGTCAAAGCCTGATTGTTAGGCCCTGCATATTGATTGTAAAAAACAACTCCATTTACAGAAACCCCAATTGGACCTAAAGATGTTGCTTGTTTAGTACTTGCTTCAGAAGGGTTCAATGGAACTGTAATAGAAATGTTTTGAGAACTAATTCTATTTGGATTGATATTAAAATTACCATTAGTTCCGTTATAAGCTTCATACAACGCATTGTTTGTTGGCCAATACGGGCTTTTATGATTTGGCAAATTTTGTGTTGTAAACGTAACAGAGTTCCCATTTACGGAAACTGTTAATCCCGTACCTGAAAATTTCGATAAAATTGGCGAAATATCATATTGAGTTGCTGTTGTATCTGTAGTTTCATCTTCTGATGTTGAACCACAAGACATCAATCCAACTACTAAAAGTAAAGTTACTGATGCTACTTTTAAAATTGAAAATTTTTTCATAATGATTGGTTTTTTATATAAAACAGTTTACTTTTAAAATACCCTACTTTATCTTTTAATTATTTTTAAATGGTCATGAAAATTTTTCGTCGTTTAAAAAAGTTCTATCCGTTAAGGTTAATAAAAAATCTTTTAGGGCTGTTTTATCTGAAGCAGATAAATTTAATCTCCTAGCTCTATTTCTTGTCTCAATCTATTATCTAAATATTGACTGGTTTGAACTCCAGAATTGTAATGTTCTATTACTTCTTCTAAGGTTGTAAATCTTCCATCGTGCATAAAAGGTGCTGTGACTTCAATATTTCTTAAAGACGGTACTTTAAATTTTCCATAATCATTATTTCGATTGTTAATTCCGCCTACCCCTAAATCAGTTAACACCACATCTAATCCATTATTTCTGGCATTATCACCGATAAAAGCTGCAGTAGTATGACATTGAGCACAATTAGTTTGTGGACTAAAAAACAATTGTTTTCCTCTGTTTTCAGAATTTGTAAAATTAGAAAAAGGTCTTCTTGGGTCATTTGTTTGCGCCAAGCCTTCATCAAATTTAGATTGATAAGAAACCATAGACCTCACAAATTGCGACAATGCTAATGATACTTTTTGACTCGTTGCAATAGAATCATTAAAGGCTCTTTTAAATAAAATTTTATATTGCGGAATTGCATTTAACTTCGTTTCTAATTCGTTTAGGGTTAAGCCCATCTCTACATGATCTTGAATCGGAATTAACACTTGATTTTCTAAAGACGCAGCTCTTTCATCCCAAAAAAACCGACCATTTCTATAAAATCTGGCATTCGCTAAACTCATAGAATTTCTACCCGTTAAACCTCCTTCAAATCCGACACTCAATTTTCTATCATCAGAAAAACTTTTAGCTTGATCATGACAAGAAGCACAAGAAACTGTATTGTTCTTAGATAAAGACGTATCATAAAACAAGACTCTACCCAAGGTAGCCCCTTCATTACTAATTGCATTAAAATTAGGAGAATTGTCTTCTCTTGTTAAATTATTGTCTAAAAAATAAGCAGGAATATTGATGTTGGAATAATTAAATTCACTCATTGGTAAATTTAAGGTTTGATTTAATATTCCTTGCTCTGTAACATTTGTAATTTCGATATATTCTTCATTTGCTGAACATGAATACATAAAAGTAGCTACTACACTAACAAAAAGAGTTTTAATGAAAAGTTTCATAAAATTAGTTTTAAAAAGTTAATAAAAAGTAGTGTTGTTTCATGTTCTATAATTTGTGCTTACTTATATAACAGCTAACTTTTAAAACACCCTACTAAAAATTTCAAACCCTTATATTTTAAGTAAAAAAAGCAAATACTTTAACGCATTTTTTTAGTTCTTTTTTTTAATAATAAGTATCTTTGCTGTATCAAATTTTTCACGATGAAACTTGTTTTACTTACCGTAGGTTTATTAGGATTAGCATTTGCAGGAATAGCCATTAAAATTTGGGCAAAAAAAGACGGAAAGTTTGCTGGAACTTGCGCCAGTCAAAACCCCATGTTAAACGAATCTGGAGAAGCTTGTGGATTTTGTGGCAAAAGCCCAGACCAATTTGATACTTGCGCTGAACCTCAACATAAATAATTAGTTTTTACCCTATGATTATTACAGTTTTTTTCTACGTTTTAGTAGCAACAACTGCAATACAACTTATTTATTTTTTTTGCTTTTCTTCAATTCTTTTTTTAAAAAAAGAGGATCAATTAACTGCTGAGATTCCTATTTCAGTTATTATATGTGCCAAAAATGAAGCTAAAAATTTAAAAGAATTTCTACCCAGTATTATCAGTCAAAAATATACGAATTTCGAAATTGTTTTAATTAACGACGCCTCTTCAGATAGTACTTTAGAAGTCATGGATTCTTTTAAAAAGAAATACGCAAATATTAAAATTGTAAACGTTCAAAATAACGAAGCCTTTTGGGGAAATAAAAAGTATGCGTTAACACTAGGAATTAAAGCTTCTAAAAACGAGCATTTATTGTTTACAGATGCTGATTGCAAACCTGTTTCAATGTTTTGGATACAAAATATGGCTCAGAAATTTTCTGCTAAAAAATCAATTATACTCGGTTATGGCAAGTATAAAGCAACAAAAACATTTGTAAATATTTTAGTGCGATTTGAAACCTTACTTACTGCAATTCAATATTTTAGCTATGCTAAACTAGGTACACCTTATATGGGTGTTGGTCGAAATTTAGGATATACAAAAAGTGAATTTTTTAAAACCAAAGGGTTTATAAAGCACATACAAGTTAGATCTGGAGATGATGACTTATTTATTCAAGAAGCAGCTACAAGCACCAATACTGAAATTTGTTTAGACGAAGACAGCTTTACAACTTCAAATCCACCACTAACACTAAAAGAATGGTTTCGTCAGAAAAGAAGACATGTTTCTACCTCTTCTTATTATAAATTTAAACACAAGTTTTTTTTAGGATTGTATTTTCTAAGTAAATTAGCATTCTATTTTACCACAATAGTCCTTTACTTTTTTATGAGTTGGAAAGTAATTACAATCTTTTTAGCAATATATCTTATAGGTTTGTTTATTGTATTTGGCTTATCTGCAAAGCGTTTGCAAGAGAAAAACATCATTTACTTTTTACCTTTTCTAGAAATTTTTCTGCTTCTATTTCAATTTACTATCTTTATCTCCAATACTTTTTCAAAACCTACGCATTGGAAATAAAAGGCGACGAATTACTACAAATTATACAAAAAGCAAAAAAAGGCAATCAACTTGCATTTAATATCCTATTGGATAATTTTTGGAATAGCGTCCATAATTTTCAATTAAAAAGGCATCAAAATGAAAATGACGCTGAAGATATTACCATTCAAACTTTTTCTAAAGCTTTTGATAAAATTGACACTTTTGATGAAACATATACTTTTAAAACGTGGCTAATTACCATTTCAAAAAACATCCATATAGATACCTTACGGAAAAAGAAATCATCCATATTAGCAGAATCTTATAAAGTAAAAAATGCCGAAGTTTATGAAATTGCTGATGACAATCCTTCGCCAGAAGACAAAATAATTACAGAACAGAATTTAGCTAAATTGTTAAAAGACATCAAGCAATTAAAACCTAAATATCAAGAGGTAATAAACCTGCGATATTTTCAAGAATTGAGTTATAAAGAAATTTCTGAACAAATTGGTGAACCTATGAATAACGTAAAAGTAAAATTACTACGCGCCAAAAAGTTGTTAGCAGAGATTATTAAGAAATCTTAATATGAAAAAATCATTCCTAAATTCACTCGGGCCTGGTTTATTATTTGCAGGAGCCGCCATAGGAGTTTCACATTTGGTGCAATCTACCAAAGCTGGAGCAGAGTTTGGATTTGGGTTGTTATGGGCGTTATTGTTAGTGCACATCTTTAAATATCCTTTTTTTCAGTTCGGACCCCGTTATGCTTCTGCAACTGGAGAATCTTTATTAGATGGGTATAAAAAACTAGGAAAACCAGTCTTAATCGCTTATTATATCATCAATTTTGCAACCATGTTTACCATTCAGGCTGCTGTTACCATAGTTACAGCCGGAATAGCTTCTCAGTTATTTGGAATTACAAACGATTTGGTTTTATGGTCTGTAACCATAATAGGTGTTAGTGTCATTATATTAGTTATTGGAAAATACAAGTTGTTAGACAACTTGATGAAATACATCATCATTTTATTAACTATTAGCACAGTCATTGCTGTTTCTGTTGCGCTATTTGACACCAAAGAGTCGTTCGATTTTACTCAAATATTGCCAAGCGGAACAATAGAAATTACCTTCTTGATTGCCTTTTTAGGTTGGATGCCTGCTCCTTTAGATATTTCTGTTTGGCATTCTTTATGGACCTTAGAAAAAGACAAAAGCATACATTTAAAAACAAAACCCAATCAAGCAATTTTCGACTTTAATATTGGATATTTAGGAGCCTTGTTTTTAGGTGTTTGTTTTGTTGTTTTAGGTGCTTTAGTGATGTATAATTCTGGAGAAACATTCTCAAATAATGGTGGTGTTTTCGCATCGCAATTGATCAACTTATACACCAAAAACCTTGGAAGTTTTTTCTATATTTTTATTGCTATTGCCGCTTTTACAACCATGTTTAGCACTACAATTACAACTTTAGATGCATCACCTAGAGCCATGGCAAAAACAACCGAAATCCTTTTTAATAAAAAAACAAAATTTAACTATTGGTTTTGGATTTTGTTTTTAGCTTTTGGTACATTTATCATACTGCATTTCTTCTTAAGCAATATGGGCTTGTTGGTCAAAATAGCAACTGTGTTATCCTTCTTAACAGCACCCTTTTATGCAATTCTTAATTATATTTTAATTACTGGAAAACACACTCCGAAAGAACACCGCCCGAATACCTATTTAAAAATTTTAAGCTGGCTAGGAATCATATTTCTAATTGGATTTAGTATTTGGTTTTTAATGAATTTATAATCCTTTTCTTTGTAACTTTGCAACTCAATTATTTAGAATGTCAGAACAAATTATATCTACACCAGAAAAAGTAAAAAAACCAAAATGGTTGCGTGTAAAATTACCTGTTGGTAAAAAATACACAGAGCTTAGAGGTTTGGTTGATAAATATAAATTAAACACCATTTGCACCAGTGGAAGTTGTCCTAATATGGGAGAATGCTGGGGTGAAGGAACTGCTACCTTTATGATTCTTGGAAATATTTGTACACGTTCATGTGGATTTTGCGGTGTAAAAACAGGAAGACCAGAAACAGTTGAGTGGGACGAGCCAGAAAAAGTAGCGCGCTCTATTAAACTAATGGGCATAAAACACGCGGTGTTAACTTCAGTAGATAGAGATGATTTAAAAGATGGTGGTTCTATCATTTGGGCAGAAACCGTAAATGCGGTTCGTAGAGCAAATCCGACTACAACATTAGAAACTTTAATTCCTGATTTTCAAGGAAACGAAAAATTAATAGATCGAATTATTAAAGTAGCTCCAGAAGTGGTTTCTCATAATATGGAAACCGTTCGTAGATTAACAAGAGAAGTTCGAATTCAAGCTAAATACGATAGAAGTTTAGGAGTTTTAAAATACCTAAAAGAAAATGGTATGCGTACCAAATCTGGAATTATGTTAGGTTTGGGTGAAACAGAAGAAGAAGTGATTCAAACCATGAAAGATTTACGTGGAGTTGGTTTAGATGTAATTACTATTGGTCAATACTTACAACCTAGTAAAAAACATTTACCTGTTAAAGAATTCATTACTCCAGAACAGTTTAAAAAATATGAAACCCTAGGCTTAGAAATGGGCTTTATGTATGTAGAAAGTGGCGCTTTAGTTCGTTCTTCTTACAAAGCACATAAGCACGCAAGCTAATTTTTAATACAATTTTATCAAAAGCTCATAAACACAGTTTGTGAGCTTTTTTATTTTCATACTAAATCACTAATCATATTGAATTATCCTCAATGATTATTTCTAAATATTTAACTATTTATCAATGATTTTAATTCAAATGTTAATTAAATGTAAAAATCATATTAATTTAACTTTTTTTCAAAGAAAAATTCATTTTTGGCATAAGATTTGTAAAATAAAAAAATGAAAACAAAGGTGAGAGACTTGTTTTCATTGTGTAAGTTATTTGAATTAGTTAAACAAAAAAAACCACTTCTTTTGAAGTGGTTTTTTTATTTAAATACATTTCAGATTAAATAGCATTAATAATATCATGCTTAGTAATAATATTATAATTGCCGTTTTCTAAATCTACCAATACAGCTTGATTTTCTTTTGTAATTAATTTAGAAACTTCAACAATTGAAGCGGACATTTTTACCACAGGGTATTTAGCTCCCATAACTTCTTTTATTGGCTTATCGGCAATATTAGTGTCCTGTAAATAGCTTCTCAATAAATCCGTTTCATCTAAAGAACCTACAAATCCGTTTACATCTTCAACAGGAATTTGAGAGATTTTAAACTCTTTCATTCTTTCTATGGCATGCGAAACCAATTCTTCAGTTTTTACAGAAACCAATGGTTGATCTGCATGGTTTCTAATTAAATCAGCAGCAGTGGTAATTTTTTCTTCTAAAAAACCACGTTCACGCATCCACTCATCGTTAAACATTTTTCCAACATACCTACTACCATGATCATGAAATAGCACCACCACAACATCATCTTTTGTAAAATGCTCTTTTAGTTGCAACAATCCTTTTATTGCAGAACCTGCAGAATTTCCGACAAAAATTCCTTCTTCTTTGGCAATTTTACGTGTATAAACAGCGGCATCTTTATCGGTTACTTTTGTAAATCCATCAATAATAGAAAAATCAACATTCTTCGGCAAAATATCTTCCCCTATACCCTCTGTAATGTACGGGTAAATCTCATTCTCATCAAAAATACCTGTTTCATGGTATTTTTTAAACACAGAACCATAGGTGTCTACTCCCCAAATTTTGATATCAGGATTTTGTTCTTTTAAGTATTTTCCGATTCCAGAAATGGTTCCTCCAGTTCCTACTCCAACTACAAAATGTGTAATTTTTCCATCAGTTTGTTCCCAGATTTCTGGTCCAGTTTGCTCATAGTGTGCTAAAGCATTACTAGGATTGTCATATTGATTGACATACCAAGAATTTGGTGTTTCTTCTCCTAGTCGTTTTGAAACCGAATAATACGAACGTGGATCATCTGGTTCTACGTTGGTTGGGCATACCACTACTTCTGCTCCAACGGCACGTAAAATATCCATTTTTTCTTTTGATTGTTTATCAGAAATCACAAAAATACATTTGTATCCTTTTATAATTGCAGCCAATGCCAATCCCATACCTGTATTTCCAGAAGTTCCTTCAATAATTGTTCCTCCAGGTTTTAATCTACCATCTGCTTCTGCGTCTTCAATCATTTTTAAAGCCATTCTGTCTTTTACAGAATTCCCTGGATTAAAGGTTTCTACTTTAGCTAACACCAAAGCATCTACTTCTTTTGTCAACGAATTTAATTGTACTAATGGTGTATTACCAATTGTTTCTAATATGTTTTTTGCGTAGTTCATTTGCTTAAATTATAGTGCAAAGAAACAAAATATTTAAGAGATACAATATTAGATTCCTTTTTTAAAAAGAAGTCTTTTAAGCGAATTGAATCGATTTAGAAGGATTTATTTTTGTGATGATATAAGAAGGAATGATTAACATGACAAAACACAAAATTAATGTACCAACATTCAATGCTAAAATTGCAAAGACATTAATATCAATTGGGACAGTTGACACATAATATGTTGAAGGATCTAATGTGATAAATCCAAATTGCTGCTGTAAAATTAACACTGTAATCCCTATTAAATTCCCCCAAAACAATCCTTTTAAAATCAAATAACTAGCATTGTATAAAAAGATTTTTCGAACACTCCAATTGTTACTTCCTAGGGCTTTTAAAATTCCGACCATTTGAACACGTTCTAAAATTAAAACCAACAATGCAGTTATCATATTAATACTAGCAACTAAAATCATAATTCCGATGATAAACCACACGTTATTGTCAAACAGTTCTATCCATTCAAAAATAAATTGGTAATTATCTACAATAGTGTTGCTGTTTAAGGTAGAGCCGATAGAAGTATATACTTCATCTCCTTTTTGTTTGATATCATCAAAATCATCTAACAATACCTCAAATCCTCCAATTTGATTTTCGTTCCATTTATTTAGACGTTGAATTTCTCGGATATCTCCGATCATCATATTTTTATCAAATTGATTAAAACCTGTGTCATAAATTCCAACAATCACTAATTTATATCTACTTGGTAATTTATTTTTAGTCGATTTCAAGAAAAACACATTAATAGTATCCTGCAATTTTAAATGCAATCGATTCACCAAAGTTTTAGACAGTAAGACATCTCTGTTTCTTTGCTGATTGAAATCAGGCAACTTCCCTTCTACTAGATACTCAGAAAAAAAAGACCAATCATAATCTGTAGAAACACCTTTAAAAACAACACCTTCAAAATCTGTTGCAGTACGTATCAATCCAGCCTTATTGGCAAAAATCTGTACTTTTTTTATCCCTTTAATATTGTTGAATTCAGGATAAAAATCTTGATTCTTATCTATAGGAATTATAGAAACTTCTGAGTTGTTATCATCATAATTTGTAATTTGAATATGCCCTTTAAAACCAGAGATTTTATCTCTAATTTTATGCTGCATTCCGCTTCCAGTAGCAATAGAAATCATCATAATAATAATGCCTAATGCAATTGCAGTGATGGCAATTTTTATTATTGGAGAGGAAATGCTATTTTTATACTCTTTACCTGCAATAATACGTTTAGCTATAAATAACTCGTAATTCAATTTTATGATTCCATTAGTTCGTTTCAAAAGTACATATTTAATCTTATTCTTATGCATTTGTTTTAGCTCTACTTCTTGCGCACAAAAATCTTCGGAGATAAAAGTTGCTGCTGAACAAACAGAGCTTTATGTAAACTTATTAAAAGGAAAAAATATTGCGGTTGTTGCCAATCAAACCTCTGTAATAGACACAAGAAATAAGAAACAAGAAACAAGACATTTAGTAGATTCTTTACTATCCCTTGGGATAAAAATCAAAAAAGTTTTTGCTCCAGAACACGGATTTAGAGGAAACGCTGATGCTGGTGAGCTTGTAAAAGACGGATTTGACACCAAAACAGGTTTGCCAGTTTTATCTTTATATGGAAAAAACAAAAAACCTTCTAAAGAACAATTAAAAGGAATTGATATAATTGTTTTTGATATTCAAGATGTTGGCGCACGTTTTTACACCTACATTTCTTCGTTACATTATGTAATGGAGGCTGCTGCTGAAAATGGAATTCCTGTGATTGTATTAGACAGACCTAATCCAAACGGACATTATGTTGACGGGCCCATTCTAGATATGGAACATAAAAGTTTTGTTGGTATGCATCCTGTTCCTGTTGTGTATGGAATGACCATTGGTGAATATGGACAAATGATTAACGGAGAAAAATGGTTGAAAAATGGCATTCAATGTGATTTAACGGTTATTCCGTTGAAAAATTACACGCATAATTCTGAATATAGTTTAGCCATAAGACCTTCACCTAACTTACCAAATGATACCTCTATAAACTTGTATCCAAGTTTAGGTTTTTTTGAAGGGACTATTATTAATGCAGGAAGAGGAACGGAATTTCAATTTCAAAGATACGGAGCATCCTTTTTTCCAAAGAGTAGTTTTAGCTATACTCCAAAGCCCAATTTTGGCTCTAAATATCCAAAGGAAAAAGGCAAAATTTGTTATGGAGTTGATTTAAGTACTACAAAAAAACTGAGTGCTATAAATTTAGAATGGTTGATTGATGCGTATCAAAAAACTCCAAAGTCAGAAAAATTCTTTGGGAAAACCTTTACAATTCATGCAGGAAACACTAAACTTCAAGAACAAATTGAACAAGGATTCTCTGCTAAAAAAATTACAGAATCTTGGCAAAAAGGATTGTCAGATTTTAAAAAAATAAGAGCTAATTACCTAATTTACAACTAACATGAAAAAATCAATCTTACTACTTGTTGCATCTGTATTCTTCATTTCTTGCAACACAACAGATACTGCAACTCAACAAAAAATTAATGCTGCCAAAGAAGTTGCTGAAAAATTTTTAACATCAGAACAAATCCCTGGAATGGCAATTTCAGTTTCTCAAAAAGGAAAAATGATTTGGTCAGAAGGTTTCGGCTATGCAGACCTTGCAGCAAAAAAGAAAGTAGACCCAAGTACCACACAATTTAGAGTGGCTAGCATTTCTAAAACCTTAACAGCACTAGCAATGGCAAAATTGGTGGATGATAATAAGTTAGATTTTGACGCAAGCTTATATACATATGTACCAGATTTTCCCAAAAAGAAATTCGATTTTACAGTAAGGCAAGTTGGGGGGCATATTGCTGGGATTAGACATTATAACGGCAATGAATTTTTGATGAACAAAAAAATGAATATTATTGAAGGCCTTGATGTTTTTAAAAACGATTCTTTATTATTTGAACCAGGAACAAATTACAAATACAGTACTTATGGTTGGAACTTATTGAGTGTAGTTGTACAAAATGCTGCTGGTGAAGATTACAATGAGTACATGCAAAAAGTAGTTTTTTCTCCATTACACATGAAAAACACATCCCTTGGGTATTCTGATAGAGAAATGCCAAATAGAACCTTATTTTATGTAAAGGAAAACGGAGAAATAAAAATTGGACCAACTGTAAGTAACGAATTCAAAGCTGCTGGCGGTGGATTTGTTTCAACTTCGGAGGATTTAATTTTGTTTGGAAATGAAATCATCAATCCTAAAACGGTATCTAAAACTGCCATTGCTGAATTGGTAAAACCTCAGCAAACAATATCTGGAAAAAACACCAAATACGGAATTGGAGTTGGCGTAGCAAATGTAAAAAACAACACGTTGCGTTACAGTCATTCTGGTGGTGGTGTTGGAGCTACAGCTTTTATAATGATGTATCCAGAAAAAGATATGGTAATTTCTATCTTAACCAATTTATCTGGAGTAAATATTAGAAAACTAGTTAGTGAACTCGAAAATGTTTTTTTGGGTAATTAGTTACATATTTGTTGGTTTCCGATATCTTTGAAAAGGTTGTTTTAACAATTCCACCAAAGAAGAATTTGTTTTTTCATCCGGAAACGTATCTACTCCGTACACAATTTTTTCACGCTCTAAATACAGATAAGTGCCGAAGATTCGATCCCAAATAGAAAAGATATTTCCGTAATTAGAATCTGTATAGGGTAACATATTGTGGTGGTGAATTTTATGCATATCGGGTGAAATGATTACATAACTCAATGCTTTATCAACATCTTTATTCATTTTAATATTTGCATGTGTAAACTGCGTAAAAATTAATGACATTGATTGGTAAATCATGACAATTGCAATAGGGGTGCCAACAACAAAAACACCAAATAACGTAAAGGCAAAACGAATCATACTTTCTAACGGGTGATGGCGGTTTGCTGTTGTTGTATCTACTTTATGATCTGTATGATGTACCAAATGTATCATCCATAAAGGTTTTACTTTGTGTTCTACAAAATGCGCTAAATAGGCTCCAAAAAAATCTAGTAATAAAACTCCCAAAACAACATACAACCACAAAGGCATTTCTGGCAACCAATTGATAATTCCGAATTTATTTACCTGAACCCAATCTGAAGATTTTAATAACAAAAAGGCCAATGAAAAATTAATCACAATAGTTGTTGCTGTAAAAAAGAAGTTAGGAAATGCGTGTTTCCATTTTTTATAGTCAAATTTAAATAAAGGCAAGGCACCTTCTAAAATCCAAAAAAAGGTGATTCCGCCCACCAAAATTAAACTTCTATGCGATGATGGAATCGTTTCGAAATAAGTAATAATTGTTTCCAAATGAAAATATTTTTCTACTAAAATACAGAAAATACACGAATGTCACTTCGAGTGATTTTGGAGTTTCTGAGAAAATTTACTTGAACTGACCGTTATGTTAAAACTTAACTTCTTCTAACTTTTTTGTTAGAATGCATGGGTAATCGTTTTTTTAATGTTTCGACAATGTTATATGCAGCAGGGCAAATCTCGGTGTTATTCAAAGTTAGTTCAGTAATTTGAATAAACTTTTTTCTATTGGTATGCGGGTATTCTGAGCAGGCTTTTGGTCGAACATCATATATAAAACAAGTATTATCAGATTCATCAAAAAACGTACAAGGGGCCGATTTCAACACCATAAAATCATCCTCATCCCTATCTAAATATTGCGTTTCAAAATCAATTACTTTCATTCTTAAATGCTTGGAAATACGGTCAATATCTTTTTCAGTAAAAATGGGACTGGTTGTTTTACAGCAATTTCCACAAGACAAACAATCTGTTTTTTTAAATTCAGCTTCATGCAATTCATGCATCACAAGATCTAAATTCTTTGGTGTTCTTCTTTTTAGGTTTGTAAAATACTTTTTACTTTCTTTTTTAGCTTCTACTGCTAATTTTGGTAAATCTGCTAACCGTTTATTCATATCTTTCATACGGTTACAAAAATAAGATTATTAACAAGAAGAAACATTCTAATTTTCATCTTTAAAATTTGAAAGTAAAAGTGAAATAAATTCTGTAATTTTGCACTTCAATTTTAAGAAAACAATGAGTATCCAAACCCTTATAGAATCTGCTGTAAAAAAAGGCTTTTTAACCTTATATAATACTGAAATCCCAACAGTAGAATTTCAAGCAACCCGCAAAGAATTTGAAGGAGATATTACTGTAGTTGTTTTTCCTATGTTACGTTACAAAAAAGGAAATCCAGTTCAGATTGGCAACGATTTAGGGAATTACATTGTAGAAAATGTAAAAGAAGTTACTCGTTTTAATGTTGTAAAAGGTTTCTTAAACTTGGTTATTGATGATACTTTATACCTGAAATCTTTCGATTTAATCTTCAAGAATTCAACCTACGGATTTGTAAATCCATCAACAAACAATGATGCTGTGTTGGTAGAATATTCTTCGCCAAATACAAATAAGCCACTGCATTTAGGTCATGTCCGTAATAACTTATTAGGATATGCGGTTTCTGAAATTCTAAAAGCAGCTGGAAAAAAGGTGTATAAAACACAAATTATAAACGACCGTGGAATTCATATTTGTAAATCCATGTTGGCTTGGCAAAAATTTGGGAACGGTGAAACCCCTACTTCAACCGGATTGAAAGGAGATAAATTGGTCGGTAATTATTATGTAAAGTTTGACCAAGAATATAAAAAAGAAATTCGCGAACTAGTCGCTTCTGGTATTTCAGAAGAAGACGCTAAGAAACAAGCTCCATTATTGTTAGAAGCACAAGAAATGCTTAAAAAATGGGAAGCTGGAGATGAACAAGTTGTTGCTCTTTGGAAAGAAATGAATCAATGGGTATATGACGGATTTGACATTACTTATAAAAATTTGGGTGTCAATTTTGACTCCTATTACTACGAAAGCAATACCTATTTATTAGGAAAAGACAATATTGAAGAAGGATTGAAAAACGGTGTTTTCTTTAAAAAAGAAGATGGGTCTGTTTGGATCGATTTGACTGAAGATGGTTTAGATGAAAAAATTGTATTGCGTTCTGACGGAACTGCTGTGTATATGACACAAGATATCGGAACGGCTGTTCAACGTTCTAAAGATTATCCAGATGTAAACGGAATGGTGTACACGGTTGGAAACGAGCAAGAATATCATTTTAAAGTGTTGTTTTTAATCTTACAAAAATTAGGATATAACTGGGCAGATCAGTTGTATCATTTAAGTTATGGAATGGTAGATTTACCTTCTGGAAAAATGAAATCTAGAGAAGGAACTGTTGTTGATGCAGATGAATTGATGGTTGAAATGACAGATACGGCTAGAACCTTATCGCAAGAATTAGGAAAATTAGATGGGTATTCTAATGAAGAAAAAGAAGGCTTGTATAAGACTATTGGTTTAGGAGCACTAAAATATTACATTTTAAAAGTGGATCCTAGAAAACGAATCTTATTCGACCCAAAAGAATCTGTAGATTTTCAAGGAAACACAGGGCCATTTATTCAATATACCTATGCCAGAATTCAATCTATTTTAAGAAAAGCTACTTTTGATTATTCACAACCTATTACTGATATCGAGTTGCACGAAAAAGAAAAAGAGTTGATCAAAATTATTGAAAATTACCCTGAAATTATTCAGCAAGCAGCTGCAAATCATTCGCCAGCATTGATTGCAAATTACACCTACGATTTGGTAAAAGAATTCAATTCGTTCTACCAAAATGTATCTATTTTAGGGGAAGAAAATCAACATAAAAAAATAATTAGAGTGCAGTTATCTAAAAAAGTAAGCGACATTATCAAATCTGCTTTCTCTTTATTAGGAATTGAGGTACCAGAAAGAATGTAAATTCCATCTCAATCTTCCTTAAGGGAAGAAACTATTGTGGAAAAAGTTGAATATAGTTTTAGTAAATAATAAAAGTTAGTAAATTTGCCTGCGTTAGGGATTGAACGGTGTGTTTGAGCTCTTACGCTTTTTCAGCGTGAAGCGAGTAGTAAAAGCCCGCTCGAACGCCCCAAAAATAAAAATTTAAAGGATTAAATAAAGAAACATGAAATACGACATCATTATTATAGGAAGTGGACCTGGAGGGTATGTTACAGCAATTAGAGCTTCACAATTAGGCTTTAAAGTTGCTGTAGTTGAGAAAGAAAACTTAGGTGGAATCTGTTTAAATTGGGGTTGTATTCCAACAAAAGCATTGTTAAAATCTGCACAAGTGTATGATTATTTAAAACATGTAGATGAATACGGTTTAAAAGCAGAAGCTATTGATAAAGATTTTGAAGCTGTTATTAAAAGAAGTCGTGGTGTTGCAGAAGGAATGAGCAAAGGAGTTCAGTTCTTAATGAAGAAAAACAAAATTGACATTATTGATGGTTTTGGAAAAATTAAAGCAGGAAAAAAAGTAGAAGTAACTGACGCTGATGGTAAAGTTACAGAGTACAGTGCAGATCATATTATTATTGCAACCGGAGCACGTTCTAGAGTGTTGCCAAACTTACCGCAAGATGGTAAGAAAGTAATTGGATACAGAGAAGCCATGAGTTTACCAACACAACCAAAATCTATGATTGTTGTGGGTTCTGGAGCCATTGGAGTTGAGTTTGCACATTTTTATAATTCTATGGGGACTGATGTTACTATTGTAGAATATCTACCCAATGTTGTTCCGTTAGAAGACAAAGATGTTTCTAAACAATTTGAACGTTCTATTAAAAAAGCTGGAATTAAAGTAATGACTAATTCTTCTGTAGAATCAGTTGATACTTCTGGAGATGGAGTGAAAGCAACTGTAAAAACAAAAAAAGGAGAAGAAATTTTAGAAGCAGACATTGTTTTATCTGCAGTTGGAATTAAAACAAATATTGAAAATATCGGATTAGAAGATGTTGGAATTGTAACTGATAGAGATAAAATATTGGTAAACGATTGGTATCAAACAAATTTACCTGGTTATTATGCGATTGGTGATGTTGTTCCTGGACCAGCATTGGCACACGTTGCTTCTGCAGAAGGAATTACCTGTGTTGAAAAAATTGCAGGATTGCATACAGAAGCTATTGATTATGGAAACATTCCTGGATGTACCTATGCAACTCCAGAAATTGCTTCAGTTGGAATGACAGAAGACCAAGCCAAAGAAGCTGGATACGAATTAAAAATTGGAAAATTTCCTTTCTCTGCATCAGGAAAAGCAAAAGCTGCTGGAACACCAGATGGATTTGTAAAAGTAATTTTTGATGCAAAATATGGAGAATGGTTAGGTTGCCATATGATTGGTGCAGGTGTTACAGATATGATTGCTGAGGCAGTTCTAGGTCGTAAGTTAGAAACTACTGGACATGAAGTTTTAAAAGCAATTCATCCACATCCAACAATGAGCGAAGCTGTTATGGAAGCAGTTGCAGATGCTTATGATGAGGTGATTCACTTATAAGAATTCAGAAAATATATTTAGTAAAAACCGAAGCTCAACCGCTTCGGTTTTTTTATATTTGAGAATTCAATACATTTTCATGAAAAAAACTACTTCCATTCTACTCTTTCTTATATTTTTTAGTGCGGGTTATGGTCAACAAAAAGACATTTGGCATTATATAGAAAACGAACAAGTTATTGGTGAGAACAAAGAAGATGCCCATGCTAGTTTTACTTCATTTGTGTCTTTAAAAAATTTAAAAGCAAACACTCCTACTTTTAAAAAATCATTAAATGGAATATGGGATTTCAATTGGGTGAAAAACCCTGCTGATAGGCCTACAGAATTTATGAATCCGACTTTACGATTAATTGATTGGAAGAAGATAAAAGTTCCATCAAACTGGGAAGTTGAAGGCTTTGGCACACCAATCTATGTAAATCATCAATACGAGTTTTCTGATTACAAGGCAATGGTTGCAGATGATATGGAATTGATTGATCGGATTTACCCAAAAAACCCTGGAAAAGTTCCACATACATACAACCCTGTTGGTTCTTATCGAAGAGAATTTACCCTTTCAGAAAATTGGATGAATAATGAAGTTTTCTTGCATATTGGAGCACTTAAATCAGGTGGGTTTGTGTGGTTAAATGGAAAGTATATAGGATATACACAAGGAAGCAAATTACCAAGTGAATTCAACATTACAAAAGCCGCAAGAAAAGGAATCAACTCGATCGCTATTCAGGTTTTTAGATGGACCGACGGAAGTTATTTAGAAGCACAAGATTTTTGGAGAATAAGCGGAATTGAACGTGATGTTTTCATATATGCACAACCAAAAGTTCGGATTCAAGATATAGAAATCATAACAGATTTAGACAAAGAATATACACATGGCTTTTTAGAAGTGAATTTAGATTTGCAAAATCATGAAAAGACAAATAAAGAAATGTATGTTTCTTATCAGTTATTTGACACTGAAAATCAATTAATTGCCGAACAGCAAAGCAATACTGCTGTATCACCAAAACTACGCAAAACAGCAAGTTTTTCTACCAATATTATGCGTCCAAAAAAATGGAGCGCAGAACATCCTAATTTATATACCTTAAGAATTACAACCAAAGACGAAAATAAAAACTTAAAAGAAGTAGTAGAACGTAAAATTGGTTTTAGAAAAGTTGAAATTACAAATGGTTTGTTATTGGTTAACGGCCAACGAGTTACATTAAAAGGGGTAAATGCACATGAATCAAACCCAGAAACCGGCCATGTGATGAGCGAAGAATTGATGCTAAAAGACATCAAACTGTGGAAAGAAAACAACATCAATGCGGTTCGTTTAAGTCATTATCCACGTGCTAGTCGCTTTTATGAATTGTGTGATCTCTATGGAATTTATGTTGTAGATGAGGCCAATTTAGAATCGCACGGAATGTATTACGGAAAATATTCTTTAGCAAAAAAAGCCAATTGGACCAAAGCACATGTTGATAGAATGACAAGAATGGTTGAACGAGATAAAAATCATCCATCAGTAATCATTTGGTCTATGGGAAATGAAGCTGGAAATGGAATTGTTTTTTATGAAGGATACAAAACGATTAAAGCATTAGACAAAAGTAAAAGACCTGTCCAATACGAAAGAACCTACAAGTCAGATAACAATTTATTTAATATGGATTGGAATACTGATATTATTGTTCCGCAATACCCTTCACCCGCAACTTTTGAAAGAATAGGGAAAACGAAAACTGACAGGCCTTTTATTCCTAGTGAATATGCCCACTCTATGGGAAATAGCACTGGAAACTTTGCAGATTATTGGGAAATCATAGAAAAATATGATCACCTACAAGGTGGTTTTATTTGGGATTGGGTAGATCAATCTATTTGGAAAACAAATAACAAAGGAGAGAAATTTTATGCTTACGGAGGAGATTTTGGTAAAAATATGCCAACCGATAATTCCTTTTTAAATAACGGAATTGTCTTTCCAGACAGAACTCCACAACCTGCCTTATATGAAGTTAAGAAAGCTCATGAATTTATCAATTTTAAAAATATTGGATTCAACACTAAAAACGAACAAGTAATTGATGTAGAGAATTTGTACGATTTTACAAATCTAAATCAGTTTAATTTTAAGGTAGTTATCAAAGCAAATGGGGTTGTTTTAAAAACCATCAATAAAAATAATATCAATTTAGAACCGCACAAAAATAAAAACATATTGATTCCGTTAAATGGAATCGATTTTAAAGAAAACACAGAGTATTTTATAGAACTCTCTACAACAACAAAAGACACTTGGGGTTTATTACCAAAAGGATTTGAAATTGCCAAAGAGCAAATTTATTTAAGCGAAAAATTCAAGAAAAAACCAATTGCAATTGATAATGGACCCGACTTAAGCTCGCGTGAAAACAGTTCTGAAGTAACTATTTTTAACAACAACATACATATTGTTTTTGCTAAAAAAAATGGCATTATAACTTCATACGTATACAAGAAACAAGAGTACTTAAATTCAAAGAAAGGTCCGCATATAAATTTCTGGAGACCACCAACCGATAATGATTTAGGAAATAGAATACAGGATAGAAATCTGGGTTGGAAAAACGCCTCTTTAAATGCAATTATTTCTAATTTTGAATTTAAAAAGCTAAACAGTAATTTAATGCAAGTTGTTGTAAATTATCAACTACCAACCGTAAAAACATTACACACAACTATTTATACCCTAAACGGAAATGGTGTTGTTAAAATTGAAAATACATTAAACGAGTCTACTTACAAAGGAGATATTCCTAGAGTTGGTATGCGAATGCAAATTGCCAAAGAGTTTAGTAACGTTACTTATTATGGTCGAGGTCCTTGGGAAAATTATCAAGACAGAAAAGCATCAACTTTTATAGATGTTTTTAAATCTAACGTTTCTAATTTTTATGTTCCTTATGTTCGTCCCCAAGAAAACGGAACTAGAACAGGCGTAAGGTGGATGGCATTGATGAATGCTAAAGAAAATGGATTGTTAATTTCTTCTCCTTCACAAAAAGGATTGAGCATTTCTGCCCTACACATGCCAAACGAAGATTTTGATATTACAAACGGTTTAGATTATTCTAAAGAACATAAAAATGCGAATTTCAGTAAGCATACAAATGACATTAAAGTACAGAATTTAGTACAATTAAATATAGATTTAGCACAACGAGGTCTGGGTGGAGATGATAGTTGGGGTGCAAAACCTCAAGACAAGTATCAATTAAAAAGTACTGAAAAACATTCGTATTCTTTTTATTTAATTCCGTTTACAAGCGGAACAACGAATAAATTTGTAGAATTACAACAACAATTTAAATAATGGCATTCACAAAAAAACAGCAAAAGGAAACTTTTAAAACCATCATAATTGCTTTTGTAAAAATAACCATCCCAGGTATTATTATTGGTGTTTTTCATAAACATGATTTCTGGGTTGGCTTATTACTATTTACTTACCTACTTGTCTTTTTATACAAGAACTACTTGCATAAAGCTTCTAAAAATTGGATTTTGTTATCTGGAATGATTATTACCGGAATTTTAGGGATTTGTGCAGAAATTTGGGGTGTAACAAATGGTTTTTGGGAATATCACGATTTATCAAACAACAGACAATTACCATATTGGCTCCCTTTTGCTTGGATGTTTGCATTTCGTTTTATTTACAAACTAGAGAATGACTTAATTGTTTCGCTACAGTTAAAAAAAATGAGTCATAAAACATGGCTTGCTATTTTTATCACTGCATTTTTTCCTGCATATGGAGAAGTAATTACAATAAACTTGGGTGTATGGACTTATTCTTGGCCGTATCAATTTTTGGGTGTTCCATTATATGCAGTAATCTGTTTAGTTGCCTTGCATATGGGAATCAACTTTATTTTGAGTATCTGGGTTAAAAAGAAAAAGATAAACGATCCTGTTTTTATAAACGAAGATTAATTCTGATAACTCCAAGCAATAATTCTTGTTACTTTATTTCCTTGATGCATCGGAATAATTTTGAATGCAGTAGCCCCTAACTTTTTTGCTGATTTTTGTAAACCTTCTACGTTTTCTTTTTTAGAAACCAATGATGTAAACCAAATACATTGCTCTTTATATAAAGAACTTTGGTACAAGTAATTGTGTAAAAATGCTTTTTCCCCTCCTACATACCATAACTCATTGTTGTTTCCTGCAAAGTTTCTGACAGCATTTGTTCCGAGATTTCTTGTTTTTCTTCTATTTGCCCCTCTAGCCTCTTCTGCAGATTTATAAAAAGGTGGATTACACATGGCTACCGTAAAAGAATCTTCTGATTCTATAATTCCTGTTAAAATGTTATTTTCATCAAACTGTTGGCGTAATAAAATCTGTGGATCCAAATCATTATCATCAATAATATCTTGTGCTGAATCTAACGAATCTAAGTCGATATCAGTTCCAATAAAAGTCCAACCATAAACCGCATTTCCTAACAATGGATAAATACAGGTTGCTCCTGTTCCAATGTCTAACACATGTACCTTCTCAGTAATATTCGATGCCACTAACAAATCATGAATATGATGAATATAATCTACTCTTCCTGGAATCGGCGGACATAAATTTTCGTCAGGAAACTCCCAGGCTTTAATGTTATAGTTTGCAAATAATAAAGACCTGTTAAGCTCTTTTACCGCTTTTGGGTCAGAAAAATCAATACTTAAGTTTCCATAGTCATTTTTAATAATAAACTCTTTTAACAAAGGATTTTTATTGATTAAATCATCAAAATTATATCCTTTATTAAATTTATTTTTGGGGTGAAGCCCTTTTTCTTTCATATAGGTTGTCATTGCGAGGAACGAAGCAATCTTTTAATAAAATCACTCATTTAAATGAGATTGCCACGTCATTCTTCCTCGCAATGACAGACAATATAATTTTTTACAATTCTAAAATTGTAAATTCTAACTCCAATGGTTTTAATGCAGTTTTTAAAGCATCAATAAAGGTGTCTCCGTATTCTAAATAGTATTCAGAAAAATTGCGTTGTCTTTCTTCTAAGCCTTCATTCGGAAATAATTGCAATTTCAGTTCAGTAATTCTATCAACCAAATCTTGTTGTCTTCTTTTTTCTGCTCGCAATAGACGTTTCTCTAAAGTATCCAAACCATTTAATTGCTTTTTTTCTTGCGCATTAACTGCACCTAAAAAAGATACATCTGTTTGATCTGCAACTTTTCTTAACATAAAAAATTGTTGTTCTAACAATGTTTTTGCGTCTAAAAAGCTAAATTCTATATCAGCGTTTTCTTTAATTTTTTCTTTTAAAAGGTCATTTAGATTTAAGAACATTTCTTTTTTAGAAATACTTAACTTACTAAGCTTATTCTGTTGTTTCGTAGAAATAACCTGTACAGAATTACGCAACAATAAAATAGGGAATGGAACAGAAACAGCTTCAAAATAAGACTTTAATTGCAACCAATACGCCAATTCTCCTCCCCCGCCAATATAAGCTAGGTTTGGCAAAATAACTTCCTGAAATAATGGACGCATAATTACATTTGGTGAAAATTTATTTGGATTTTCTTTGACTTCTTGTACAATTTCTTCTTTTGTAAAAACAAGCTCCGTATTGTTTACTTTATAAACTCCCTTTTCTAATACAATGCGTTCTCTAGAGTTTTCTCCTAAATAAAACAAGTTAATTTCTCTAGGATTTACTTGTATCTTATAGTTTTTTTCTAATTCTTTAATTGTCTTTGAAACGGAAGTAAAAGAAACTTGTTCTTCTAATTCTTGTATAATGTAGGGTGTAAATAATTGTTTTAATTGAAAATCATCTCCGTCGATGATGACCAAACCATACTTAGCGAAAAGCTCATTAGCAATGTATCTTGTTGCTTCGGTTAAAGTGTTGTGCTCTAAATATCCTTTTGCAAATAAGTCTCTTAAAAAATCAGCATTTCTGGTAGTTCCTAATTGTTCAGAAAACTGTTCAAAAACATCTTTCAATCCCTCAGTAGAAAACTGTCCTACTGCTCCACCATCACTTCTATTCCATGCTACTTTTTTATTCTTAAAGTTAAAATAATTGATTTCATCAAAATCATGATCTTCTGTTGCCATCCAATAGATTGGAACAAAATTATCTGCCGGAAATTGTTCTTTTAATTCTTCTGCTAAATTGATTGCAGATATAATTTTATATAAAAAATACAATGGTCCTGTAAACAAATTTAATTGATGGCCTGTGGTTACTGTAAATGTATTTGGCAATAAAAGTGTATCAATATTTTGTTGTGTTGCTTCTGATATAGCTACCGAAGAATTTTGGTTTTTTAGTGCAGAAACCAATACTTGTCTAGTTTCACTAGAAAATGAGTTTCTAATTTCTTCTATCTCTTTTTTAAATCCGTTAAGGTTTGGGAAATTATTATAAAATGGTCGAATTACTTCTTTTTGCTCTAAATAATCGAGCATTGTTTTTGAGAAAAAACCTGTTTTCTGAAAAGGAATTTGAGTTACTTTCATTTATAACATATTCTTATTAGGGATGTTATACATTTTTGTTAAAGTAGTTTCAAAAGGAAAACAAGCACAATCACTTTTCATATTAGAAGTCTTTTAAAAAATATTTTATAAAAATACACAATTTTGATGGTTGGTCGAAATTCGCAATTCAATCTAACAAATTTTTAACGCTTTCTTAGTTGTAAAATTTGATATCTAAATAAATACAAGTAGATTTGAATACCTAAATCAAAAAACATCAAAAAAATGAAGCACAAGTCACTACTCTTTCTTTTCATTTCTATTATTTCATTTCAACTAACTGCACAAAAACTTCAGACACCGGATGAGTTTTTAGGATACAAATTAGGTTCTCGTTTTACGAGACACCATAAAGTAGTTGACTATTTTAAATACATTTCTGAAAATTCAGATAAAGTTCAGTTTCAAGAATACGGAAAAACGAACGAATTAAGAATATTGGCAATTGTTTATGTTTCTTCTGCAGACAATATTAAAAATTTAGAAACTATTCGCAAGCAACATTTAACGACTGTTGGACTTGAAAACACAACGGAGTTAAAAGATAAATCGATCGTTTGGTTGAGTTATAATGTACATGGAAACGAGTCTTCATCAACAGAAGCTTCAATGCTTACCTTATACAAATTGGTTACAGAAAACAGCAGTTACTTAGAAAACACTGTTGTAATTATGGATCCATGTATCAATCCTGACGGAAGAGACCGCTATGCAAATTGGTATAATCAAGTAGTTGCTTCTCCAAACAATGTGAATCCAGATGCTAGAGAACATAGAGAACCTTGGCCGGGAGGAAGAGCAAATCATTATTTATTTGACTTGAACAGAGATTGGGCATGGACAACACAAATTGAAACACAACAACGCCTAAAAGTATATAATAAATGGTTGCCTCATATTCATGTAGATTTTCATGAACAAGGCATTAACAATCCGTATTATTTTGCTCCGGCAGTAGAACCTTATCATGAAATAATTACCGACTGGCAACGAAATTTTCAAGTGCAAATTGGAAAAAATCATGCAAAATATTTTGATAAAAATGGATGGTATTACTTTACCAAAGAAAGTTTTGATTTACTATACCCAAGTTACGGAGATTCATACCCAACGTATGTTGGAAGTATTGGTATGACCTACGAGCAAGCTGGTGGAGGAAGAGCTGGACTGGGAATTACAAAAGCTGACGGAGAGGTTTTGAGTTTATGGGATCGTTTAATTCACCATACTACTTCAGGAATTTCTACAGTAGAAATGGCATCAAAAAACACAGGCAAACTTAACACTGAGTTTAAAAAGTACTTTCAGTTAGATGATTTTAAATACAAGAGTTATGTTTTACAAGGAAATAAAAGTAAAACCAATAAATTAATTGAATTGTTAGATAGACACGAAATTAAATACGGACGTGCTCAAGGCAACTCTGTTTCTGGTTATGACTATGGCACAAAATCAAAAGGAAGCATGAAAACTTCTTCTAATGATTTGGTCATTTCTACCAATCAACCTAAAGGGAGGTTGATTAAAGCATTGTTTGAACCAGTTGCTAAATTAAGTGACTCTATTACCTATGACATTACTGCTTGGTCTTTACCTTATGCCTACGGATTTAAAGCTATTGCTAGTGAAAAGCTAG
>JALQYN010000014.1 GCA_023254055.1 Polaribacter sp. | reverse complement strand
TTTGTGATATTAAAACTTTTTTTAATAAGCTTTTCATCTTCGCTATTTGCACCAATTGTCATAACACCTTTTAAATTTAGAAACAAGTTAAATTAAAAATCAAAAACTATTTTATATTTACAGCTCTAATTTAGTTTTATGATTACCATTTCTTCAGACCCATCAAAATTGCAAGTTGAAGTGATTCACCAGTTTATAACAAACAGTTATTGGGGAAAAGGAAGAACATTACAACAAGTTCAAGCAACATTAAGGAATAGTTTGTGTTTTGGGTTGTATTTAAATGGACAACAAATTGGTTTTGGAAGAGTTGTAACAGATTATGCTGTTTTTGCCTATTTAATGGATGTTTTTATCTTACCAGAATACAGAAAGAATGGCTATTCTAAACAATTAATGGAAGCAATTGTAAATGCTAAAGAAATTAAAGACTGTAAAACATGGATGTTAAAAACATCTGATGCTCATGGTTTATATAAACAATTTGGATTCACAGAGTTACACAATCCAGATATTGTCATGGAGCGTTTATTATAATTATATTCACTAACCAATGCACATAGAACAATTAAGAGAATATTGTATTGCCAAAAAAGGAGTTACAGAACATTTTCCTTTTGATGATGTTACTTTGGTGTTTAAAGTGATGGGAAAAATGTTTGCCCTAGTAGGATTGAATCATTGGGAAGAAGGAGAAACCAACATCAATTTAAAATGTGATCCAGATTGGGCAGAAGAATTACGTGGCGAATACGAAAGTGTTAATGCGGGTTGGCACATGAGTAAAAAACATTGGAATACCGTTACTTTAAACAATGATGTTTCTGATGCTTTTGCTTTTGAATTGATAGATCATTCGTATGATTTGGTTGTAAAAGGATTGACAAAAAAGTTAAAAACAGAATTAGAAAACCTTTAAAGGTTATTCCTGAGTTAAGAACAATTGAAGAGTTTTTACAATAAAAACATACTTTCAAATAAGCCAATCAGTATTATAATTTCAACCTATTTGTCATTCCTGTGAAAACAGGAATCCATTATAATAGTTTTGGATTCTCGCCTACGCGGTAATGACATATTGAAGAACCTTCTAAAATTTAATGTAAGCTTCGGTATTTTGAAGGCGTAATGCCTTTAATGTCTTTAAATTTTCTATTAAAATTAGAAATGTTTTTAAACCCCGATTTTTCAGAAACTTCAGTAATTAGTAAATCCTTATTTTTTAGTAACCTACAGGCGTTTTCTATCCGAACTTCAATCAGAAATTGAAAAAAGGTTTTGTTGGTTCGTTGTTTAAAATACCTACAGAAAGCATTCGGTGTCATATAAGAAATTTCAGCAATGGTGTTTAAGCTAATTTCTTTTTGAAAATTATTCATGGTATACTCCATGATATTACTCATGCGTTTCCCTTCATTATCAGAATATTTCCTTGGATAGATAAAAGTAGAAAGTGGTTTTATTTCTGCTTTTAATAATTCATTGACTATTTTTAAAAAAAGAATAAAACGTTCAAGATTTGAAGCTTTTTTTAATGATAAAAACAGCTTTAAAACTTCCTCTTTATTGCTAGTTAAAATTCCACCAGATTCGCTAATTGAAAAAATTTGTTGAATTTCGGTAAAATCTCCTAATTCAAAAAAGCGTTCACCGAAAGACGTTTTGGTAAAAAATAACGTCTGCATAAATGTGGTTGAACAATTAGAAATATCACTTTTAAAAACATGGGGCACATTGCTGCCAATAATTAAAACATCACCAGATTTATATTCATTGATAGAATCACCTACTACGATACTTCCTTCACCTTTTACAATTGCACACAGTTGAATTTCTTCATGTTGGTGTAATTTGTCATATAGTATTTTCCCTTTATCTTCTTGATAAATTAAAGAAACATTTTTTGGCTTCGGAATTTTAAAGGGTAAAACTTTCATTCTAAAAATAGTTGTAATACAAGTACAAATATATGCTAATATTCACTTTAATTTTCAATTTATACAAAAAATAAGGTTAAAAAAGTATTAGATGTCGATAATTTTTAGAAATCAAAACAAGGAAAACTAGTGTAAATTTGTAAAAAAACAATTACAATGAGTATACAATGGAATGGTGTAATGCCGGCCGTCTTTACATGGTTGAAAGAGTCAAAATCAGGCGCTCTTGAAATAGACCTTGATGCAACACAAAAACAAGCTGCAGGTATTTTAAAAACTCAAGGAAAGGGCGGAAGCAGAATGAGCGGACTTGTCGGTTCTGGAACCCTGGGTGAGAATAGCTACCTGAGCACCAAGCAACGTCTTTCCTTACTTAAATCCCTTTCTGAGGTTGCTAAAGAATACAATGTTCCTTTGATTAGCGGAGCAGCAGCAGAAACTAAGGAAGAACTTGCCAAAATCGTTGAAGGACTTGCAACAGTTGGAGTTGATACAGTCATGGTCATGCCTCCAAAAACGAAGGCGGTTCCTTCTGAAAAAGAAATGTATGAGTACTATGCGCTTTCTGAAGCAACTGCAAAAGATGTAGGCGTAACAATTATGCCTTATAACAATCCTGATGCAGCCGGTTATCATGCACTCACAACAGATCTTCTTAGAAGACTTTCTGTTCTTCCTAAGGTAGCTGCTCTTAAAATATCGACTATAGATGTTTCAATTATAGAATCCTTAGTGCTAGAGAACAAAGATTTAAAAGTTTTGGCAGGAGTAGACACAGTTACTGTATATGCAGGACTCGCTGGAGCAAGTGGTGGTATTACAGGTGTAGGTACTATCTTCCCAAAAGCAAGTGTTACTATGCAGGAGTATGTTTTAAATGGAGAATGGACTGAGGCATTAAAAATTTCTCAGGCTTTAAATTCATTATCGTATCTGGATGCTCAGCCGTTGCTTATGGAATATCTTAAGCTTGCTATGGGAATTCATCATAATGATGTTGCTGGAGGGCTTCGTACCTTTGGTAAGAAATTAACTCAACAGCAAATTGATGATGTCCATGCAAGATATATTCTGGCAAAAGAAAGACTTGAAGTTCTAGACTTAATAGGTTAATAAGTCTTTCAAATATTAAAATAGTAGTTTACTAATCAGTAAATTTGAAAAAAACATTTAAAAAATAAGTAAGGATGATTACAGGAAAAAATTATATTGGAAATCAACTTTCCGCAAAAGGAAACAATACTTACAAAACATTCAACCCGCAAACGAATACAGAAAATTCTTCTGTTTTTACAGAAGCTACATCAGAAGAAATCAATCTAGCAACTGAATTAGCAACATCTGCATTTCAAAGCTATTCTAAAAAATCGGGTAAAGAAAAAGCGCTTTTTTTAAGAACAATTGCAGATGAAATTGAAAACTTAGGTGATGAATTACTTCATGTATATACTTCAGAATCTGGATTGCCAGCAGGAAGAGCGATGGGAGAAAGAGGAAGAACACTTGGGCAATTAAGAGCTTTTGCAGCGCATGTTGAAGAAGGATCTTGGGTAGACGCAACCATTGATACTGCTCAGCCAGAAAGACAACCTATTCCGAAAGTTGATTTACGTAAAATGAATGTTCCATTAGGGCCTATAGTTGTTTTTGGAGCTTCTAATTTTCCCTTAGCATTTTCTACCGCAGGAGGAGATACAGCTGCTGCTTTAGCAGCAGGTTGTTCGGTAATCGTAAAATCACATCCAATGCATGCTGGAACTGGAGAACTTGTTGCATCCGCAGTTATAAAAGCTGCAGAAAAAACTGGAATGCCAAATGGTGTGTTTTCTAATTTGAATAGTAGCGGAATAGAAGTTGGACAACAATTGGTGAAGCATCCACAAGTAAAAGGAGTTGGTTTTACAGGAAGTATTCGTGGAGGTAGAGCCTTATTTGATTTGGCTGCTCAACGTGATGAGCCAATTCCGGTTTTTGCAGAAATGGGAAGTATAAATCCAGTTGTGTTTTTACCTGAAGCTTTACATGAAGGTGCAGAATCTTGGGCAAAAACCTATGCAGGTTCTATTACTTTAGGGTCTGGACAGTTTTGTACAAATCCAGGATTATTATTAGGGATTAAAGGAGAAAGATTGAATGATTTCGCTCAAACTTTGGCTGAAGAAATTGTAAAAGTAGAACCTTCTTGTATGTTGCATCCTAATATTGTTGGTGCTTATAATAGTAATAAATCAAAAGCAGTTTCTCAAGAAGGATTAGAAGTGTTAGCCGATTTCAAAGGTGATTCTAAAACCAATTATGGAAGACAAATTGTTTCTAAAGTTGAAGGAAAAACATTTCTAAACAATCCAACGTTACATCACGAAGTATTTGGACCATTTTCTTTACTTGTTGAATGTGAAGACAAAACACAATTAGAACAAATTTTAAACAAGCTAGAGGGTCAATTAACAGGAACAATTGTAGCTACTGATTCAGAATTAACACTAAACTCAGAAATTGTTTCTGCGTTACAAAATAGAGTTGGAAGAATTATTTTTAATGGTGTTCCTACGGGAGTAGAAGTTTGCCCGTCTATGCAACATGGTGGGCCATATCCAGCTTCAACAGATTCGAGATTTACAGCAGTTGGTGTAGATTCTATCAAACGCTGGGTGAGACCATTTAGTTTTCAATCTTGGCCTAATAGCTTATTACCAAACGAATTAAAAAATGAAAATCCACTGAAAATTTTAAGAAACATTAATGGAAATAAAACTACGGATAAAATTTAAACATATGAAAGCTATCAAACTCTTTGCATTTGTTCTTTTATTAAGCTTTATAGCTTGTAAACAAGATTCGGCAAGCGATCAATTAAAAACGATCATTCAAGAATATGAAAAACCCAGAGAGTATGATTTTAATAAAACAGAATCGGTAGAAAACACTATTAAATATTATCAAGCAGAATCTGATTTTTCAGCAAAATTAAAAGAAAAATTAACCGCTGTTTCTCCAACAAATTTATCTGAAACTGATAAAATTTCTCGTGAATTATTATTGTTTGTTTTACAAGACAAGATTGATGAGCATACTTATAAAATGTATTTAAACCCGATTACCAATGAATCTGCATTTCATTTGAATTTAAGTAGAATGGCGAACAGAAATTTTAAAAATAAAAAACAAGTCATTGGATATTTGAAGCAATTAGAAAATTTACCTAAAAGAGTAGCTTATAATTTAAACTTATTGAGAGCTGGAGTTAAAGAAGAAATTTCTCAGCCCAAAGCTGTTTTTTATAAGTATGAAAATACCTATGAAAAACATATTGTAGAAGATGTTACTAAGAGCGAGTTTTACGCACCTTTTCTAAAATTACCTTCCTCTTTTTCTGCTGCTTTAAAGGATTCAATCATTAGTGCTGCAAAAATTAGTGTCCAAAAAAATGCGATAGATCAATACAAAAAAATTAAAACCTTTTTTGAAGAGGAGTATTTTCCAAATACCCGAAAAGGCTTAGGAGTAAGTACGGTTCCAAATGGAAAAGAGTTTTATCAAAACCGAATTAATTTTTATACCACGAGTACTAAATATAATGCAGAAGATATCCATCAAATTGGGTTAAAGGAAGTGGCAAGAATCAAAGCTGAAATGCTACAAATCATTAAAGATTTAGGATTTAAAGGAACATTTGCTGACTTTTTAAAATTCTTAAGAACAGACGAGCAATTCTATGTAAAAACACCAAAAGAATTATTGATGTTTGCGAGAGATATTGCCAAAAGAATTGATGCAGAATTGCCTAAGTATTTTATTACTTTACCAAGAAAACCTTATGGTGTAGTTCCTGTTCCTGCAGCAATTGCACCCAATTATACTGGTGGAAGATATTCAGGATCTAGGAGTGAAACAACGGCAGGATTTTATTGGGTGAATACGTATAATCTGCCAAGTAGAACTTTGTATACAATTCCTGCTCTTACAGCTCATGAAGCTGTTCCAGGACACCATTTACAAATGTCGTTGAACAACGAATTGCCAAAAACAATTCCAAGTTTTAGAAGAAATTTATATTTATCAGCATTTGGAGAAGGTTGGGGATTGTATTCAGAATATTTGGTTGAAGAAATGGATATTTACACAACACCATATGAAAAATTTGGACAGCTAACCTATGAAATGTGGAGGGCTTGTAGATTGGTTGTTGATACTGGAGTACATGCAAAAGGATGGACACGTCAACAAATGATTGATTATATGGCTTCAAACACAGCCTTATCAATGCATGAAGTAACTACAGAAACAGATCGTTATATTTCATGGCCAGGACAAGCATTGTCTTATAAAATGGGTGAAATTAAAATTCGAGAAATGCGAAAAAAAGCAGAAACTGAATTAGGAGACGCATTCAATATTAGAGAGTTTCACGAAGTGATTTTAGCAGAAGGAACAGTTACGCTTTCAATTTTAGAGTCAAGAATAAATAGTTATATAGCAAAGCATAAAAATGAGTAGAAAAACATTTTTCTGTGTGGATGCACACACCTGTGGAAATCCAGTAAGAGTCGTTGCTGGTGGTGGACCAAATTTGATTGGCACTACCATGAGTGAAAAACGGCAGCATTTTTTAAAAGAATACGATTGGATCCGAAAAGGATTGATGTTTGAGCCTCGGGGACATGATATGATGAGTGGAAGTATTTTATTTCCACCACACAATCCAGAAAACGATTTTGCTATTTTATTTATTGAAACTTCGGGTTGTTTGCCAATGTGTGGACACGGAACCATTGGTACTATAACCATTGCTATTGAAGAAGGTTTGGTAACGCCAAAAATTCCTGGAAAAATTAAAATGGAAGCTCCAGCAGGTTTGGTGAATATAGAGTACGGACAAACGGGTAAAAAAGTAGATTGGGTAAAATTAACAAATGTAAAGAGCTATTTAGCAGCAGAAAATTTAACAATTGATTGTCCTGAATTGGGAACAATTACTTTCGATGTTGCTTATGGAGGAAATTATTATGCCATTGTAGATCCGCAAGAAAACTTTTCTGGTATTCACGATTTTACCGCTTCAAAAATTATTCAATATTCTCAGGTTGTTCGAAATAGAATCAATGAAAAATATCCAGACCTATTTATTCATCCAGAGAATAATACCATAAGAGATGTTACGCATTTGTTATGGACAGGAAACCCAATTGATCCAACATCGTCTGGCAGAAATGCTGTTTTTTATGGTGATAAAGCAATTGATAGAAGTCCCTGCGGAACTGGAACTTCAGCAAGATTGGCACAATTATACGCCAAAGGAAAACTGAAGTTAGGAGAGAAATTTATCCACGAGAGTTTTATTGGAAGTAAATTTATTGGTTGTGTAGAGGAAGAAACGACTCTGGTTGGCAAAATTGCTATTATTCCAAGCATTCAAGGTTGGGCAAAAGTATACGGATATAATACCATTGTAATTGATGATGAAGACGATCCGTATGCACACGGATTTCAAGTAATCTAAAAAATAAAACTATGAAACATTTTAAACAAACAGTATTTATTTTAGGAACGATGATCCTTTTATCATGTTCAGACACAAAAAATGAAATTTCAGAAAAAAATTATCAAAGTGCAGTGAGTTTTATGTACGAGAATTTCAATAATAAAACAGCATTTAACCTGAATACAAGAGTAAATTGGTTTAATGATGATTCTGGTTTTTGGTTTGTAGAGTATGCAAAAAATAGGAAAACCTATAAAACTGTTTCATTTAACAATGCAACAGAAGTAAAAGCATTATTTAATCAAAAAAAGTTAGCAGAATCTTTAAACAAGTTGAATGATAGTAAATTAGAAGAAAACAATTTATCCTTGTCGAACATTCAGCCAACTAAAGATGGATTTTCATTTACAGCGAACAATAAAAATTATTTATTAAATGTTGATTCTTATGAATTGATAGAAACAAAAAAAAATGAACGAAAACCTAGAAACGAATTTGAAAGTACTTCACCAGATGGAAAATGGATTGCTTATACAAAAAACTATAACCTATTTATAAAATCTACAGTAAATAAAAGAATATACCAGTTAAGTTTTGATGGTAAAAAGGGCTATGAATATGCATCTTGGTATGGTTGGTATGATAAAATGGAAGGTGAAAACGGAGAGCGTCCAAAACGATTTAGCGTAAATTGGTCTGCAGATTCTAAATGGATTTCTGCCAATATTGTTGATACAAGAACAGCAGAAAAAATGTATTTGTTAGACTGGAGTAAGGATGGTGTTTTTAAACCAGAATTATTATCGTATTATCGAGGTTCACCTGGTGATACAACTGTGGTAAAAATGAAGCCTGTTTTTTTTAATGTGATTTCAAAAAAACAAGTAAAAACAACATTGCCTACACAAACACATATTAACTCTGTTAGTAGTCAATGGACCAATTCTTCTGGGGTTTTGTTAGCACATATTCCGTATAGAGGGTTTCAAAAAAACGAATTGGTACAAGTAAATTTAAATACTGGAAAATCAACGACCCTAATTACAGAAACGTCCAATACTAATATTGATAATTTTGAATATCGATTTTTAGAAAAGAGTCAGAAAATACTTTTTTTATCAGAAAGAACAGGTTGGAGGCAATTACACCTTTATGATTTTAACACCAATACTACCAAACTACTTACAAGTGATGAATATTATGTAAACAATATTGAATATATCGACGAAGAAAATGAAACGATTTATTATTTAGCTTCAGGAAAAGAAACTCAGAACAATCCCTATCATCAACAAGTATATAAAGTAAGTTTTAATGGAGAAGAACAATTGTTAACTCCAGAAAACAAACATCATCAAATTTCTTTTTCAAAAAATGGAGACTATTTTACAGACAATATTTCTACCATTAATTCGCCTACAAATACAGTTTTAAGAGAAGCATCCACAGGGAAAATTGTAGCAAATTTAACCGCTGCTGATATTTCTGATGCAGAAAGTAGAGGGTATACTACTCCAGAAATATTTTCTATGATTGCAAAAGATGGTAAAACAACTATCTATGGGGCTTTTTGGAAACCTACAAATTTTGATGCTTCAAAAAAATATCCAATTATAGATGCAACATATACGGGACCACATACACAACGTTTTCCTAAATCTTTTGATAACATTTTTAACAATCAGTCGTTGGCAGAGCTAGGTTTTATTGTTGTTCGAGTTGATGGATTAGGAACTTCTGGACGATCAAAAGAATTCCATGATCATTCCTATAAGAACATGGGAAATAATTTAGAAGACCATGTGTTGGCCATTAAACATTTAGCAAATATGTATTCTTGGATTGACATTGATAAAGTTGGAATTTACGGACATTCTGCAGGAGGATATGATACAGGAAGAGCCTTATTAGCCTTTCCAGATTTTTATAAAGTTGGTGTTGCAAGTTCTGGAGATCACGATTTTAGAATGGAGAAAGCGTGGTGGCCAGAAATGTATCAAGGTTGGCCTGTTGATGAAACCTATCAAAAAGTTTCTAACATTACAAATGCATCAAATTTAAAAGGAAAGCTATTGCTAACTCATGGTGGATTGGATGACAATGTAAATCCGTCTGCAACTTTTAAATTAGCTGAAGAATTAATCAAAGCAGATAAGCAGTTTGATTTGTTGATTTTACCAAGTCAGCGACATGGATATCAAGGAGATTATCAAAAGTATTTTTTAAAGAAAAGATGGAACTATTTTGTAGAACATCTAGGGAATAATAAGCCAATTTGGAATTTTAACTGGAATTAATTAATGAGTAAAAAAGTAGTAATTATTGGTGGCGGAATTGTAGGATTGAGTTCTGCCTATTACCTTCAAAAAGAAGGACATCAAGTTACCGTAATAGATAAATCTGATTTTTCAAGTGGAGCATCTTTTGTGAATGCAGGTTATATTACACCAAGTCATATTATTTCTCTTGCAGCTCCAGGAATTATAACAAAGGGCCTTAAATGGATGTTGAATCCTGCGAGTCCTTTTTATGTGAAACCAAGACTGGATGTAGAGTTTTTAAAATGGGCATGGGCATTTAAAAAATCTGCGAATGCAACAAAAGTAGAATCTTCAACTACTGTTATTAGAGATATCAATTTGTTGAGTAGAGATTTATATGAAGATTTAAAAACGACGAGTGAATTTGATTTTCATTATGAGCGCAAAGGGTTGATGATGTATTATAAATCAGACAAAGTTGGAGAACATGAATGGGAATTCGGAAAAAAAGCAATTGAAATTGGATTGAATGCAGAACATTTAACTTCAATAGAAGCAATTAGAAAGTATGAACCAACAGCAGATTTAAATGTAAAAGGAGCAGTGTATTTTGATTGTGATGCACATATGACTCCCTCTGATTTTATGCCAGAAATGATTGCATATTTAAAATCTAAGGGTGTTGTGATTCATGCAAATGAAGAAGTAAAAGATGTTACTATTTCCAATCAAACAATTACAAAAGTAATCACAAATAAATCATCTTATGATGCTGATGAGGTAGTTATGGCTGCTGGAAGTTGGAGCCCCTTGCTAACAAAAAAATTAGGGATAAAAATTCCGATTCAAGCTGGAAAAGGTTATCGAATTAATGTAGAAAGAGAAACAAAAATTTCTATGCCAGCTGTATTGTGCGAAGCAAAAGTTGCAGTTACTCCAATGAACGGATTTACACGTTTTGCAGGCACTATGGAAATTGCAGGAATAAACAATCATATAAATCCAGTTCGTGTGAACGCAATTGCAAATGCAGCCCAAAAGTATTACAATAATTTAGAGATTAAAGAAGAGGAAAAGAATGTAGCACAATTTGGATTAAGACCTTGTTCTCCAGATGGCTTGCCCTATATTGGTAAATCATCTAAATGTGCTAATTTAACAATAGCAGCAGGTCATGCAATGATGGGTTGGAGTTTAGGGCCAGCAACAGGAAAATTAGTATCTGAAATTATTTCTGATAAAAAAGTAAGTTTAGATTTGAGCCCTTTTCACCCAGATAGAAAATTTTAGTTTTATAAATAATCAATAAAGAACATGAAAGGAATTGGAGGATCAACTATTGAAGCAGAATTAAATGCCATTCAACCCATAGCACATTTAGTGCAGCCAATACAGAAGGAAGAATTTCAACAACGAATAGACAAAGCGTGCAAGTTAATGCAAGAACAAAGTGTGCCAGCAATGTATTTACACGCAGGAACCAACTTGTATTATTTTACAGGGATGAAATGGAATGCAAGTGAAAGAATGGTTGGAGCAGTTTTATTTCCGAATGGAAAATTAATTTTCATAGCACCCGAATTTGAAAAAGGAACAATTTTCGATTTTATGTTGATAGAAGGAAAGGTGCGTTGTTGGGAAGAGCACGAATCGCCTTATGAATTGTTTGTTGTTATTTTAAAAGAAAATGGAGTAGAGGTTGGAGCAGTTTCTATGGATGAGTCTACACCTTTTTTTGTGTTTGACGGAATTAGAAATTGTCAGAATGACTATCAACTAGTAAATGCAAAACCAATTACCGCTGGGTGTAGAATGATTAAATCTGATGCAGAAATAGCAATTATGCAACACGCAATGAACATTACCTTAGAAGTTCAAAAAGCTGCAGCAAGAATTTTACGAGTTGGGATATCTGCTAAAGAAGTAACCGATTTTATTCATAATGCACACGTCAAATATGGGATTCCTACTGGCTCTTATTTTTGTATTGTATTATTCGGAGTAGATTCTTCTTTTCCTCATGGTGTAAAAACGCCAAAAGATTTAGAAGAAAATGAAGTTGTTTTATTAGATACCGGTTGTTTGTTACATGATTATATTTCTGACATTACAAGAACCTTTGTTTATGGGAAAGCTAATGAAGAACAAACACGAATTTGGAATATTGAAAAAGAAACACAGCAAGCAGCTTTTAATGCTGCGCAAATAGGAAATACTTGTGCGGATGTTGATAATGCTTCTAGAATCGTTTTAGAATCTCATGGTTTAGGGCCAGATTATAAATTGCCAGGATTGCCACATAGAACGGGACATGGAATTGGATTGGGAATTCATGAATGGCCATACATTGTTAGAAATGACAAAACGGTTTTAGAACCTGGAATGACATTTAGTAACGAACCTATGATTTGTGTTCCTGGTAAATTCGGAATTCGACATGAAGATCATATTTACATGACAGAAAATGGACCAAAATGGTTTACAGAGCCAATGCATTCAATTGACAACCCATTCGGTATTTAGATATCCAATTCTTTAATGTCCAAACGCATGTGAAGCAAGTGTTTTTTAAAACCAGCTTTTTCGTAAGCTCTAATAGCTGATGGATTAGAATCATACACATCCAAACGAATTTCATGAATGTTTTTTGCTTTACTCCAAGCTAATAAAGCATCTATGATTAATTTATT
>JALQYN010000010.1 GCA_023254055.1 Polaribacter sp. | reverse complement strand
ATGAGTATTCAGCATCATTTTCTGCAGTCCGAAAACGTTGAAATTGTTAGGCGTTTAAATGATTTTGGTCTTCAAATGGAAATCGAAATTAAAGAACTTGCTTCCAGTGCTCTTGAAGGTGCTTCAATCGTGGTAATTGCAAAAGCACTGTAATTCTGTAATATTGCTTCTAAAATGATGGAGCTTCTTTTCTGAATTGTATTTGTGTCTAGCGTAGTATCTTCAATAATTTTAATCAACAAATCGTTTTTTCCGCCTTCAGAAAACAGCTTCAAATTATCTAAGACACGCTCTTTCATTTCTGAAGCCGCTTTATTGGTAAACGTAATGGCAAGGATTTTCTGGAAAACAAAACGATCATCAGATTGCAAAACAACTTTCAAATATTCTTTAACAAGCGTAAATGTTTTTCCACTTCCGGCCGAGGCGTTATAAACTTGAAAATTTGATGAGTTTTGCAAAAGAATAAGCTTAAAATTCAATTGGCAATTTAACTAAAAAAAGATTCCCGCTTTCGCGGGAATGACATTTTTTTACTCTAAAATATACATTGTTTTTATCCTAAGCCAACATCTAAAGACATCATTACAATAAAGCCTCCAATAAAACCTAAGGTTGCAATATCTGTATATTTATCTTGCTGTGTTTCTGGAATTACCTCTTCTACAACCACAAAAATCATTGCTCCTGCTGCAAATGCTAAGGCATACGGTAAAATTGGCGTAAAAAACGAAACGGCTACTGCACCTAAAACAGCAGCAATAGGCTCTACAATAGCTGATAATTGTCCGTACCAAAAACTCTTAAACCTACTCATTCCTTGTCTTCTTAATGGCATAGCAACCGCAAACCCTTCAGGAAAATTCTGAATTCCAATTCCGATTGCCAATGAAATTGCAGCGATAATCATTTCGGTTTGTTCTACACCCACTAAAGTTGATGCTGCTCCAAACAACACTCCAACCGCCAATCCTTCTGGAATATTGTGGAGTGTAATTGCCAACACCAACAATGTTGTTTTGTGCCAACCTGTTTTTACCCCTTCTGCTTCTGATTCTTTAAAATTGATGTGTAAATGGGGTAAAATTTTATCCATTCCAAATAATGCCAAAGCTCCTAAAGCAAAACCTATTGCAGAGGGCAATACCTTTACAAATCCTTCTCCTGGGCTGTTATCTATTGCTGGTGCTAACAAACTCCAAAAACTGGCTGCAACCATAACGCCTCCAGTAAAACCCAACATTCCATCTAAAACTGCTCTATTCATCTTTTTAAAGAAAAATACGAGAGCGGCTCCTAAAGCTGTTAAGCCCCAAGTAAATAAAGACGCATATAGGGCGGCTAAAATTGGGTTTTCTTTTGCAAATGCAACTAATTGATCAAATGTGCTCATTATTTTTGTATATATAAATTGTTTGCAATTTTATTTGAAACGGTCATTTTTTTATTGTTGATTTTAATGGTCATAGAGTCGTCAAAATCTTCTTTTTCAAGCACTTCAACTTCTTGTCCTAATGCAATTTGTTGTTTGTCTAAAAACTGTAAAAAAGAGGCTGAAGAATCTTTTACCCCAATACAAATTCCTGTTTCATTAATTTGTAAAGTTGATAGTAATTTCTTTTCTATTAAATGAAGGTTTCCGTTAGTGTCTGGAATTGGGTCACCATGAGGATCGAATTTCGGAAAACCAAGTAAGGCGTCAATTTCATTAATCAATTTAGAAGATTTTATATGTTCTAATTGCTCTGCAACATCATGAACTTCATCCCAATTAAAATTCAATTTTTCTACTAAAAAAACTTCCCATAATCGGTGCTTCCTAACGATTAGTGCGGCAGTTTTCTTTCCCTCTTCGGTTAAAGAAACACCTTGATACTTTTTATAAATCAGCACTTTTTTTTCTGCCAATTTTTTAATCATATCAGTTACAGAAGAAGCTTTGGTGCTTAATTTTTTGGCAATAGCATTTGTGCTTACTCCATTAACCGAAGTGATTCCTAAATGATAAATCGCTTTTAAATAATTTTCTTCAGAATGACTAAACATACTTTCTAGTTTATGGTGCAAAGATATGATTTTTTGCAAAACAAAAAAACATTTTTAGTCTTGTCTAAAAAATATTTTATATTTGCAAAAATCATATAATGAATATGAATTTATCTAAACCAATTAATATTCTTTTATTCTTCTTTACAATAGGAACTCTTTCTGCACAAGAAATAATTACAGACAGACCTGATCAAACCGAAAGCTCATCAACTGTTCCATTAAAAAGTTTACAAATAGAAGCTGGTATTTTCTTTCAAAGAGATAACAGAACACAAGCAAATGCTTATCCTTCAATTTTATGGAGATATGGGATTGCAGCAAACTTTGAATTGCGATTATTAACACAATTTGAAATCAACAAACCGCTAAATAGTTCAATACTAAATAGTGGAATCAGTGATTTACAAATTGGTGCTAAAATTCAATTATTTAAAAGAGAAAATGTGAATACTGAAATCGCTTTTTTATCACACATATTATTGCCTACAGCAAAAAGTCAAATTACAAATTCTAAATTTGGAATCATTAACAAGATTGCTGTTTCACATTCTTTGACTGAAAAGATTGGATTGGGATATAATATTGGATATGACTATTTTGGAACCGGAAGTGGTAATTTAACGTACTCGATTGCATTAAATGTTTCGTTGTCTGATAAAATTAGCTTTTACTTTGAACCTTATGGTGAGTTCTCAGAATATAAAAATCATTTTGCAAGTTTTGATACCGGATTTACATATTTATTGAAAGACAATCTACAATTTGATATATCTTACGGAACCGGATTTAACTATACTATGAGCTATTTCTCTACTGGTTTTAGTTGGAATATTAGTTTCTTAAAAAAGAAATTATAAACTAATTGTTTCTATCCCACAATCTAGTCACAAAAGAACGTGGTTCTATACTGTAAATTACTCCTAAAGAGAAATAATTATGAGAGCGTAATGACAAGCTTTTACTTGAAGAGTTTTTATAAGTTACCTGTCCATTTAACCCAAATCTATTGCTTAACCAAAAGGTTCCTCCTCCTCCAACATTTAAAGTTAGGGCACTAGTATCTGGAACTTTAACAAAACTAGATCCTAGAACTAAAAAAGGAACAAAATTATTGTTTGAGGTTCCAAAATCATATCTAACTCCACCATCTACTGTTAAATAAGAAGAAGATATTTCTACTGAAGCATCTAACGAGAGTCCATAAAAAAAATATCGGGTAGCATTTATTTTTGGTGCTTGAAAATTAAACTGCTCTACTGATAATGTCGGATTGGCAGAAAGTAATTTTGCAACACCAAAACCAGCTCCAACCACCCACCTGTTTTGTTCACTTTGGGCATTGACTTTATAACTAATAAAAAGTACTAATAGAAATATTTTTGAAAATTTTATCATCCCTCTTTATGCTGTTTTGCTTACAACTAATTTTTAGCAAATTTATTCTATTTTTTCAAAACCAAGTAATACCGCTTAATTATTACAATTAGTTATACTACATTTGCTAAAAATAGTTGAATTGAGTAAAGAGATTATAATCAATCGATACAAAAATTCTGCTAAAACAAAGCAGATTTTATCCGAACTTCAACACGAAAAAAACCATTTTCAAATCACGAATTTGGTCGGCTCGTCGTTGTCTTTTGTTATTTCAGAAACTTTTAAAAAAGCCGAAAAACCATATCTTTTAATCTTTAATGACAAAGAAGAAGCGGCCTATTATCTAAACGATTTTGAACAATTGTTGGGAGATAAAAATGTATTGTTTTACCCTGGTTCTTACAGAAGGCCTTATCAAATTGAAGAAGTAGATAATGCTAATATTTTACTTAGATCTGAGGTTTTAAACAGAATCAATTCGCAAAAAAAACCGGCAATAATTGTAACCTACCCAGATGCACTTTTTGAAAAAGTGGTTACTAAAAGAGAGCTTGAAAAGAATACTTTAAAATTAGGTGTTGGAGAAAACCTTTCGCTAGATTTTGTAAACGAAATATTATTTGAATATCATTTTAATCGCGTGGATTTTGTTAGCGAACCTGGAGAATTTTCGGTTCGTGGCGGAATCATAGATGTCTTTTCTTTTTCGAATGATGAACCTTATCGAATTGAGTTTTTTGGTAATGAAATAGAAAGCATCAGAACCTTTGATGTTGAAACCCAACTTTCTGTAGAAAAACTGAAAAAAATTAGCATTATGCCTAATGTTGAAAACAAAGCCCTTCAAGAAAAGCGCGAAAGTTTTCTAAAATACATTTCGTCTAAAACAATTGTTTTTCATCAAAATATTGATTTGTTTACAGGAAAACTAGATACATTTTATTCTAAAGCAACAAAAGCTTTTGAAGAATTATCCAAAGAAATAAAACACGCAGAGCCAGAAGAATTGTTTTGTAATGGAGCCTTTATAAAAGAGCAATTGAATCAGTTTTCTTCGGTTGCGTTAAATCAATCTGAAAAAGCGCAAACCACTACAAATGTTCGATATAACATTTTACCACAACCTTCTTTTAATAAACAGTTCGATTTATTAATTACCAATTTAAACAACTATTCTAAACAAGGTTATACCAATTATATTTTTTGTGCAAATGATAAACAAGCCGAACGTTTTCATGATATTTTTAATGATGTTGAAGAAGATGTAAGCTATGAAACCATTGTTTTTCCGTTACATGAAGGATTTATAGATGTTGAAGAAAAACTCCTTTGTTATACAGATCATCAAATTTTTGAGCGGTATCATAAATTCCGATTAAAAAACGGATATGCAAAAAAGCAATCCATTACGTTAAAGGAAATCAATAATTTAGAAATTGGCGATTATGTAACACATATTGATCACGGAATTGGAAAATTTGGTGGTTTGCAAAAAATTGATGTAGAAGGCAATAAACAAGAGGCAATTAAATTAATTTATGGCGATCGCGATATTTTATACATCAGCATTCACTCGTTGCATAAAATTTCTAAGTTTAATGGTAAAGATGGTAAAGCACCAAAAATATACAAGTTAGGTTCTGGAGCTTGGAAAAAAATCAAGCAAAAAACTAAAGCAAGAGTTAAACATATTGCGTTTAATTTAATTCAGTTATATGCAAAAAGAAAACTTCAAAAAGGGTTTCAATACAGACCAGATACATTTATGCAGCACGAGTTGGAAGCGAGCTTTATTTATGAAGACACGCCAGATCAATTAACAGCAACGCAAGATGTAAAAGCAGACATGGAAAAAGAACAACCTATGGATCGGTTGGTTTGTGGTGATGTTGGTTTTGGAAAAACAGAAATTGCAATTCGTGCCGCTTTTAAGGCTGTAGATAATGGAAAACAAGTGGCGGTTTTGGTACCCACAACTATCTTAGCATATCAGCATTTTAGAACATTTACTGAGCGCTTAAAAAACTTTCCAGTTACTGTAGATTATTTAAACAGATTTAGAACCGCAAGTCAAAAAAGAACCGTAATTGAAGGTGTTTCTGATGGTTCTATTGATATTGTTATTGGTACACATCAATTAACCAACAAAAGTATTCAGTTTAAAGATTTAGGGTTATTGATTATTGATGAAGAACAAAAGTTTGGTGTAGCTGTAAAAGACAAATTAAAAACCATCAAAGAAAATGTTGATACACTAACATTAACTGCGACTCCGATTCCAAGAACCTTGCAGTTTAGTTTAATGGCGGCAAGAGATTTATCGGTAATTAGCACACCGCCACCAAATCGTCATCCCATAGAAACCAATGTAATTCGTTTTTCTGAAGAAACAATTAGAGATGCTGTTTCGTATGAAATATCAAGAGGAGGACAGGTCTTTTTTATCCATAATAGAATAGAAAATATCAAAGAAGTGGCTGGCTTATTACAGCGTTTATTGCCCAATGCAAAAATCGGAATTGGTCACGGGCAAATGGAAGGGAAAAAGCTAGAAGACTTAATGCTGAGATTTATGAATAATGAATTTGATGTATTGGTTTCTACAACCATTGTAGAAAGCGGATTAGATGTACCAAATGCGAATACCATTTTTGTGAATAATGCCAACAATTTTGGGTTGTCAGATTTGCATCAAATGCGTGGTCGAGTTGGAAGATCAAACAAAAAAGCTTTCTGTTATTTTATTACGCCACCATATCATATGATGACAGACGATGCTAGAAAACGTATTACCGCGTTAGAATTATTTTCTGAATTGGGAAGCGGAATTAACATTGCCATGAAAGATTTAGAAATTCGTGGAGCAGGAGATTTATTAGGTGGAGAACAAAGTGGATTTATCAACGATATAGGTTTTGATACGTATCAAAAAATACTGTCCGAAGCGATTGAAGAATTGAAAGAAAACGAGTTTAAAGAACTCTATCCAACAGATGAATCGAAACCAAAAGAGTTTGTAAAAGAGGTAACAATTGATACCGATTTTGAAATTTTATTTCCAGATGATTATGTGAATTCTATTACAGAACGTTTGAATTTATACAACAAATTAGGCGAATTAAAAACAGAAGAGGAGTTGACTAATTTTGAAACTGAAATTATTGATAGGTTTGGAGAAATTCCGATTCAGGTTGTCGATTTATTAGACAGCGTTCGTATCAAATGGTTGGCAAAAAAATTAGGTTTGGAGAAAGTAGTTTTAAAGAAAAAACGCATGATTGGTTATTTTGTTTCCGATCAACAAAGTGCCTTTTATCAAACAGAAAACTTTACAAATATGCTTAAATACGTTCAGCAAAATGGTAAAAGCTGTGTGATGAAAGAAAAACAAACCAAAAATGGTTTACGGTTATTAATTACCTTTATTCATATAGATGCTGTTTCTAAAGCATTGTCTGTTTTAAAAGCAATCTAATTTGAAAAATACACATACAAATCAGCTTTTCGGATTATTACTAGCAACCTTATTTATTAGTACTTCTGGTGTTTTAGGGAAATACATTGCAATGCCAACTGAAGTTATTGTTTGGTTTCGTTCTGCTATTGGTATGGTGTTCTTATATTTTTATTGCACCCTAAAAAACATTAGTTTAAAAATTACTCGTGTAAGAGACCTTCCTTCTTTGGTAATTAGTTCTTTGTTTTTAGGAGCGCATTGGATTACCTATTTCTATTCGTTAAAACTTTCAAATGTTGCCATAGGTGTTTTGTCTTTATATACGTTTCCTGTAATTACAGCGATGCTAGAACCTCTTTTTATGAAAACAAAGTTTGATTACGTTCACATTTTGTTAGCCGTATTAGTATTGTTAGGGATCTATATTTTGGTACCAGATTTAAACTTGCAAAGTTCGTATACAAAAGGAATTTTATTTGGGGTGTTGTCTGCTTTTTTATATGCCGTTAGGAGTTTACTATTAAAAAGGAATCACACACATAAATATCATGGATCTACCATTATGTTTTATCAAACCATGATTATTAGTGTAGTGCTAATTCCTGTGCTCTTTTTTATGGATGTTTCTAATATTGCGACTCAATATCCGTATGTTTTGCTGTTGGGTATATTTACAACCGCGTTAGGACATAGTTTAATGGTACGTGCATTTAAACATTTCTCTGTTTCTACCGCAACCATAATTAGTAGTGTTCAACCAATATTTGGAATTATATTGGCATTTATTTTCTTGAATGAAATTCCTTCTATAAATACCTATTTTGGCGGATTGTTGATTTTATCTACCGTTGTAATTGAGAGTTTTCGCTCTAGAAAAAGATAAATTAAACAACCTCAAATAGTTTTCCTGGTAACGGTTTTAGTATGCCTTTCATTTCTAATTGTAATAAAATTGGGGCCAATCTGTAAATAGGAATATCACAATCCAATGCAATAACATCTAAGATCTGCTTTCCTTTTTTAAATAAATAATCGTACACTTTTTGTTCGTCGTTATTTAACTCAACAAACAATTGTTTTTGTATAACTTTTGATTTTTTTTGTTTTGAGCTTAGGTCCCAGTTCAACATTTTTGCAACATCTTCTGCAGAAGTTAACAACGCGGCTTTGTTGTCTTTAATTAAACGATTACATCCTTTGCTATATAAATCTGTTGTTCTTCCTGGCGCTGCAAAAACGTCTCTACTATATGAATTTGCAATATCTGCCGTAACTAACGAACCGCCTTTTTCTGCAGATTCTATAATGATCGTTGCTTGAGAAATTCCTGCTACAATTCTATTTCGTTTTAAAAAATTTTCTCGTAACGGATTTTCATCATGCCAAAATTCTGTGATAAATCCACCATTTTCATTGAGTTGATGCATGTATTTTTTATGTGATTTCGGATAGATTTGTTCAAATCCATGTGCCAAAACAGCAATGGTTTGTAGTTCGTTTTTGATAGCTTCTTTATGTGCACAAATATCAACTCCGTAAGCAAAACCGCTTACAATAATTGGATTGTATGCTGTTAACTCTTTAATCAATTCTTTACAAAAACCACTCCCATAAGAAGTCATGTTTCTCGTGCCTACTATACTGATAATTCGTTTGTTTTGAAGATTGATATTTCCATCTTTAAAAAATAAGATTGGTGCATCAATACATTGTTGTAAGTTTTTTGGATACTCATCATCCAAAAAGTAAGAAGTTATTATGTTATTTTGATCAATATATTCGAGTTCTTTTTCCGCTAAAATTTTATTCTCAATAGCAAATAACTGATTGGTAACGTGCGTTCCAATTCCATTGATTTTCAATAATGTTGATGGTTTCTCTTTATAGATTTGACGAACATCTCCTGTCGCAACAATCAGCTTTTTTGCTAAAATATCGCCCACAGCTTTCGTCTTTTGCAAACGCAAAATAGCTAGTAATTTTTCCTTTTTCAAAACGCAATAATTTGAGAATCAATATACAATAATTTTTTGTTGATAAGTTTCTAATCTCTTTCGGATTTTTTACAAAAAAATACTAACTTTGTTTTTATGAGTTTAACTAGCTACATCAACGATTTATTATACAGATATGATTGTGTAATTATTCCTAATTTTGGTGGTTTTGTAACCAATGCTATTTCAGCAAAAGTGAATCATTTTTCACACACTTTTTATCCACCTACAAAGCAAATTACATTTAACCCACATTTAAAAAACAATGATGGTTTGTTAGCAAATCATATTGCTTCATCAGAAAATATTTCTTTTGAACAAGCAACAGAAAAGATTGGTGCAACTGTAAACGAATGGAATGCTCAGTTAAAAACCGAATCTGTTGTTGTGGGTAAAGTTGGTAGTTTGTCATTAAACAAAGAAAACCAACTGATATTTGAACCTAATTCAGATTCAAATTATTTGATAGAAACTTTCGGAATGAGTTCTTTTAGTTCTCCTTCAGTAAAACGTGTAGAATACCAAAAACAGGCTACAAAATTAACGCCGACTATTGCTAAAAAATCTTCTTCAAATTTTATAAAATATGCAGCTGCTGCAGCTATTGTTATAACTGTTGGTGCAATTGGCTGGAATGGTTTTCAAAACAATCAGCTAAAAGAACACTACGCAAAACAACAATTAGATGTTGAGAAAAAAATTCAATCAGCAACATTTGTGATTGGAGATCCTTTGCCAACAATTCAATTAAATGTTGCAAAAGAAGCACCAAAAAACTTTCATATTATTGCTGGCGCATTTGAGTTTCCAGAAAATGCAGCAAAAAAATTACAGCAATTAAAAGCAAAAGGTTTTAAAGCAGAGATTATTGGAAAAAATAAATGGGGTTTAACCCAAGTAAGTTTTTCAAGTTTTGAAACAAGAACAGAAGCTTATAAAAACCTAAAGCAGATTAGAGATAATTATTCTGAAGATGCTTGGTTGCTAATAAAGAAATTACACTAATTTGCTTTTTATAATACGAATTTCGCAATAACATTAATTTGTTATTACTTATCTTTGCGGAAAATTTAAAATCATTTTTCTGATGAGCCCAAAAACTCCAAAAGAATCTGTAACCATTTTAACTGATTTGGTGTTACCTGCTGAAACAAACCCATTAAATAATTTATTTGGAGGTGAATTACTTGCTAGAATGGATAGAGCTTGTAGTATTGCTGCACGTCGCCACTCTAGGAGAATTGTGGTAACGGCATCTGTAAATCATGTTTCTTTTGCAAAGGCTGTTCCGGTTGGTAGCGTGGTAACTGTAGAGGCTAAAGTTTCTCGAGCATTTAAATCGTCTATGGAAGTTTATGTTGATGTTTGGATTGAAGATAGAGAATCTGGATTAAGAACTAGAGCAAATGAAGGAATTTACACATTTGTAGCTGTTGATGAAACTGGAAGTCCAGTTCCTGTAGCTCAAATTATTCCAGAAACAGCATTAGAAAAAGAACGTTTTGATGGCGCTTTAAGAAGAAAGCAATTAAGCTTAATTTTATCTGGAAAAATGGACCCTCACAATGCGACTGAATTGAAAGCGTTGTTTAGTTAAGTTATCTTTTTAACAACCAGCTTGATGGGTTTTGTCTTTGTGTTTCTTTATGTAAAACAAAAATCAATGTTGTTTTACCAGTAACTTTATTGGTAAATATTTTCCCTAAAACTTGTCCGGTTGTAACAGCATCTCCTTTATTTACCATTAAAGTTTCTAGATTGTTATAGGTTGTTATATAATTTCCGTGTTGAATTAAAACAGCTTTTTTACCGCCTGTTAAAACCTGAATTGCCAACACTTTTCCATTAAAAACACTTTGAGCAGTTGCCCCTTTATCTGTTGCAATATGCAATCCAGAACTTGTAATTGTAATTCCTTGTAATGTTGGATGCGATTGTTTACCAAATCTTCTAACAACCAATCCTGATTTTACTGGCCAAGGTAATTTCCCTTTGTTTTGTTCAAACTTCAAAGCAAGTGCTTTTGCTTCTGGTGTTAGAGAAAATCCGGTTGCTTTTTTGTTTCCTTTGTTTGCATTAGACTTTGCAATGGCATCTTTAATTATTTTATCAATCTGAGCAGCTAATCTACTTTCTTCTTTTTGCTTTGCCTTTAACTCTCTAATGTATTTTTTTTCTTTCTTTTTTATTTGTAAAACAAGTTTTTCCTTGTTTTGTTTATCTAGCTCTATTTTTTGTTTCTCTTCTGTTTCAATCTTTATTAAAGTGTCTTTTGCTTGTTTTTTAAATAAAAGTGAATCGTTTAATTTTTTAATAATATCTGTTTGTAAAACAATTTCTTCTCCTTGTTTTTTTCGAAAAGAAGTGTATTGTTTCATGTATTGCAAGCGCTTATATGCTTGTTGAAAACTTTCTGAAGACATTAAAAATAATAACTGACTTTGTTTTGACTTGCTTTTATACGATTTAAAAATCATGTCTGCATAATCTTTCTTTAAAGAAACAAGTTGTTTAGCTAATTTTGCTATTTCATTTGCGTTTTGTTTTATTTCTGAAGATAAAACTGCAGCTTCGTTATTTATTGATTTAATATAATCTGCCCTCGCTCCTATTTTTTTGTTTAGATCATCTAACGCATCTAAGGCATTTTTTTCTTTTTTCTGCTCAGTAAATAATAACTTATTTACCTTCAAAATTTCTTGCTTTAATTTTTTTCTTTCCTCTTCTAGTTGTTTTCTTGTTTGTGCCTGAGAAGTAACAACATTAGAAAACAATGCCACAAGAAAAAAATAGAAGAAAAGTTTAATCCGTTTCATTAAAAGACAACTTGTTTATATCCGCTAGGCACTTTAAAAGGCGTAGAAAGTATTTTATTAAAAATTACCGATCTATATTCAATATCTATATTGGTAAACTTTTCATTTCCTTTTGCTCGGATTTCAATATTTTTTGGAAATGTTTCTCCTTCTATGTTGGTGTATTTTTTATAGGCAACTTTAAGCGTTTGGTTTTTAAGTGCACTATTGAGTTCTTGTTTGTCTAATTTAAAATGTATCGGATTGATCCAAAATAAAATATTAAACAAGGCTTGTTGTTCTGTGGGCAATAATAAATAGGCATCATTATCTACAACCGATTTGAACTTTTGAGCATTCAAATCAAAAATAGCCTGACCCAATAAGAGGTTTTGCAATTGAGAAAAATTTACATCTGTACCTAGCATATTTTTCAACAACTCAAAATCGCCCTTAAAAAAAGTTTTGTTTAACTTTTCGTAATAACTAACCGAACTTGGTGTTATCTTGGCTCTTGCCACAATAACGCCAATATAAGTAGCGTTTAGCCAAATAACCTTGTCTTTATCTATTCTTAATTTTACGCTTAACTTTTGCTTATTGTTATTGTCTTGATACGCAACTTTAAGTCTGGCTTCTACCGTGTTTTTATGAAACCGGTTTTGAAAATGTTTGTTAGAAATCTTTTTAGCAGAAATAGCCTTTGGTTCAACCGCGCTTCCAATAGCTGATTTACTAGATTTACACGATGTAAATACCAGCATTAGAATTAATACAGCTTTTAAAAATTTCATTTTTGCTTTATTTTTTTCGTAATGTTAACGCCATGTTTTTATTTTTAGTTGCTTCTTTTAGATTCCCTAAACCAGTATAACTAGTTGCCAGTTCATCATAAAAATCAGCTTCTAAATTTCTGTTATCAATTACAAAATCAATGCCGTTATTTAATTGTTCAATGGCTTTTTTGTAATTGCTGCTTTTATTTAAAGCTCTTGCATTCATTAAATAAACGAATGCTTGTGCTGGAAACAGTTCTAAGCCTTTATTTGTATAAAAAAGCAACTGCTTAGTATTGATTGTTGGCAAAGTTACTATTTTACGAAGCGTTTCAAAACTTTTATCCGATTCAAATTTGGTAATTAAATCTTCTAAAGTGTTTGCTTTTTTTGTGCTGCTGTTTAAGTCTTTTTTAAAAAAGCGCTTTTTAAACTGCTCCAAATCGGGTGTTAATTGATCTTCGCTCTCTAATATTGCTATAATTTCTTTTGCCTTGTCTAGTTGATTGTTTTGAAAATATAAATACACTAGTTTTTCTCTTTCTTTCGGGTTAATTTTTACAAGTTTTTCTTGAACTGTAATTGCACTTTTAATATTGTTAGAAGTAAGATATATTTTCCCTAAGTGTTGTAAAACCCAATAGTTTTTAGGTTCAATTTTTAATGCTTGATTTGCAAATTCTTCTGCTTCTAAAAATCGTTTTAGCAGTAAATAATTTTTTGAAAGCTCAAATAACACCGAAACATCTTTTGGTTTTAGTTCATTACATTTTTCTAAATTCTCAATAGCAACCCTATAATTATAAATAGCTTTTTGAGCCAAGGCCTTAAAAAAATAATCTTGAAATTTTAAGAAATTATCTTCCTTTAAGTTTTGTGTATTAGGAATGCTATCTTGTGAAAACCCAATAATTGAATTACAAAAGAAAAAAATTAAAAAAACAGAAGTTATACTTAATTTCATTTGAATAATAACTAATAACATTGCAAGATAGTATTTATAATAATTCTTAAAAGATAAATTGCCTAAAACCTCTTATAGTTTGGTTTGTTTTTAAGTTCTTTGTGAAAACTTTTTAAAGTGAATTACTTATCAGTAGAAAACATTTCAAAATCTTATGGAGAAAGAATCCTTTTCGAGGATATTTCTTTTGGGATAAACAAAGATCAAAAAATAGCTTTTGTTGCTAAAAATGGAAGCGGAAAAACATCTATTTTAAATATTATAGCTGGCTTAGATGTTCCGGATACAGGGCAAGTAATTAGCAGAAAGGGGATTCAGATTTCATACTTAGCACAAAACGATACATTAGATCCTAAACTTACCATTAAAGAAATTGTTTTTTCTTCAGAAAACAAAACTTTGCAGGTTATTGAGCAATACAATAAAGCTCTTGAAAATCCAGAAAATGAAGAAGCTTATCAAAAGGCTTTTGAGCTAATGGAACAACACAACGCTTGGGATTTTGATACACAATACAAACAAATTTTGTCTAAATTGAAATTTGAGGATTTAAGTCAGAAAGTTTCTGACCTTTCTGGAGGGCAAAAAAAACGATTAGCCCTAGCTACTATTTTAATTAATAAACCCGATTTGTTAATTCTAGATGAGCCTACAAATCATTTAGATTTAGAAATGATAGAATGGCTAGAAAGTTATTTTGCCAAAGAAAAAATAACCCTTTTTATGGTGACACACGACCGTTATTTTTTAGAACGTGTTTGTAATGAAATTGTTGAATTAGATCATGGAAAATTTTACAGATATAAAGGAAATTACTCGTATTATTTAGAGAAGAAAGAAGAGAGAATTGCCTTAGAGCAAACCACTGTAGAAAAAGCAAAAAACCTTTACAATAAAGAGCTAGATTGGATGCGTCGTCAGCCAAAAGCTAGAACCACAAAATCTAAATCTAGAATAGATGATTTTTACGAAATCAAGGAAAAAGCTCACAAAAGAAGACAAGACCACAAAGTTCAGTTAGAAATAAACATGGAGCGCTTAGGAAGTAAAATTTTAGAGCTCCATAAAGTTAAAAAATCGTTTGATGATACCTTAATTTTAGACGGATATGAATATGTTTTTAAACGCGGTGAACGCATTGGAATTATCGGAAAAAACGGGACAGGAAAATCATCTTTTTTAAATGTAATTACTCAAAAAATTCCTATTGATGGTGGTAAAGTCGTATTGGGTGAAACCGTTAAGTTTGGGTATTATACACAAAGTGGAATTGTTATCAAAGAAGGACAAAAAGTAATTGAAGTCATCAAAGAATTTGGAGAGTTTATACCACTTACCAAAGGAAGAAAAATTACTGCTGGGCAATTATTAGAACGCTTTTTGTTCGATAGAAAAAAACAACACGATTTTGTAGAAAAATTAAGCGGTGGTGAGCAAAAGCGTTTGTATTTATGTGCGGTTTTAATTCAGAATCCAAACTTTTTAATTTTAGATGAACCCACTAACGATTTAGATGTAATTACCTTAAATGTGTTAGAAAATTTCTTGTTAGATTTTCCCGGAAACTTATTAGTGGTTTCTCACGACAGGTATTTTATGGACAAAATCATGGACTCTCTTTTTGTCTTTAGGGGCAATGGGGTTGTAGAAAATTTTCCAGGGAATTATTCAGATTTTAGAGCTTATGAAGATTCTAAACCCAAAGAGAAAAAAACGGATACACTTGTTTCAGAAAAAGAGGTCATAAAAGCTGTTTCAAAAACTAAAGGGAAGCTTAGCTTTAATGAAAATAGAGAATTTGGCTTGCTAGAAACAGATATCGCTAAACTAGAAAACAAGAAAATTAAGATAGAACATCAATTTGCAAATAATGAAATTTCACCAGAAGACATCAACAAGAAATCACAAGAATTGCAACAAATCATTTCTAGTTTAGAGCAAAAAGAAGAACGTTGGTTAGAACTTTCTATGAAATTAGAAGGCTAATTAAGCTCTTACAATTTGAAATTCTTCTAATAATTCTTCATTATTAAATCGCAGCAAAAGTTGAGCAACAGCAATGGTGTCCTTTTCGCAATAGGTTACAATTCTGTTTAAATTTTTCTCTTTATAATACACTTTTGCAACTTCACTACCATCTATATCATCCTTGGGTGATGGTATTCCTAAAATTGACGTTAATAGTTTTAGGGAAGAATAATGCTTGTAATCTCCAAATTTCCATAATTCCATGGTGTCTAAATGTGGAATTTCCCAAGGTTTTTTTCCAAAAAGATTTAGTTTTTTTGGCAATTCAATTCTATGTATAATCATTCTTCTTGCGATATAAGGAAAATCAAATTCTTTTCCATTGTGTGCACACAAGACATGTTCGTTTCTATTAAAATGCGAATCTAAAAGGTTTTTAAAACCCTCTAAAATTTCTTTTTCATCATCTCCAAAAAACGATTTTACTCGCAATTGTTTTTCGTTCTTTTGAGTTACAAAATAGCCAACCGAAATACAGATTATTTTACCAAACTCAGCCCAAATTCCAGCTCGTTCATAGAAGTCTTCGACAGCAATCTCTTCTTTACGTTGATATGCTGTTTTCTGTTCAAAAAGGTGTTTTGTGTTTTCAGAAACGTTGTCCCAAGATGCTTCTTGCGGAACAGTTTCTATGTCTAGAAACAAAATGTTTTCTAGTTTTAAATGTAAATTCATAGCAGTAAATTTTTATTGTGAAGTTAGTAAAAATAACAAAACCTCGAAAATTCGAGGTTTCTATATTGACTGTTTTAGGAAAATTACTTAATCACCAGCTTTTTAGTAGCTACTTTATCTCCTTCTAGGACCTTCATAATATAAATTCCAGAATGAATCTGAGTCAGATCCAACTGTTTGGTATATCCTGAAAATTTTTGAGAAAACACCTTTTTACCTAAAACATTGTATATCGTTACTTCTTTTTCTTCAGTCGTAAATGTTTTTATGGTTAATACTCCTTGTTTAACAGGATTTGGAAAAGCAGAAAAATTAACAATATTTTTTGCGTTCACTTTGTTTGATTGTCCGTTAGATAACGAAACAAAACAAGTGCAAAAAGAAAAATTAGAAAGTAGCTTTTTT
>JALQYN010000015.1 GCA_023254055.1 Polaribacter sp. | reverse complement strand
ATGAAAACAGGAATGACAACTCAAGATGCTGCCGGAACTAACGAGTATGTAGATACAAGTATAAGAATGGCATATGCTTTTTCAGATTATTTTGCTGCAAAAGCAACATTGTCTTACTTAAAAGGGACAGAATGGTTTGCTGTAGATTATAGAGATGAAACAAATCCTGCTTCTACAAGTCATACTGGAAACCCAAATTATAACGGATTAAATGTATATGGAGATGAAGTTTCTGCGAACATCAAAGGTGTTGCAGGAAAAATTCCAGGGTTCCCTGCTGCATTAGCGGCATTAGTGCCAAATGTAAATGTAAGTAGAACAGGGTATACAGATAATGATTTAATGGACAATAACGCAAAAAGTGTAAAATTAGGATTGTCTTTAAACTATAGACCTTTTGGAAATGATCGTTTGGAAGTAATTTGGAATTCTAAATACGGAACAGGAAACACCATTTATCAAGGACAAAACAGATATAATATTAAAAACTTCTATTTATCACAACATAAATTAGAATTCCGTGGGAAAAACTTTTTCGTTAGAGGTTATGTAACACAAGAAGACGCAGGAGATTCATTTGATACTCGTTTTGCTGCGATTAATATTAACAGATCTTGGAAATCAGATTCTCAATGGTTTGGTCAATATACAGGAGCTTACGCACAAGCGTTTGCAGGATTAATTCCGGGTGTACCAGCGGGTAACTCTGCTGCAGCACATGCAACTGGTAGAGCCGTTGCAGATACTGGGCGTTTAGTACCTGGATCTGCAGGGTTTAACGCAGCAAAAGCGGTAATAACAAATGATCCAAATTTAACTACGGGTTCAAAATTTGTAGATAATACCAAACTATATCATGCAGATGCTAACTTAAACCTAAGAGATTATATCGATTTTGCAGACGTTCAAGTAGGAGGTTCATTTAGAAAATATTCTTTAAATTCTTATGGAACTATCTTTACAGATTACGATGGTGCAATCAACTATAACGAATATGGTGCATATGTTCAGATTCAAGATAAATTCATGGATGATCGTTTAAAAGTTACTGCTTCTGGAAGATATGATAAAGCACAAAACTTTAAAGGAAATGTTTCTCCAAGACTATCATTATCATATGCAGCAGGAGAAGACAAAAACCACAATTTTAGAGCATCGATACAAACTGGATTTAGAAACCCAACAACTCAAGATCAATATATTGGTTTAGATGCTGGAGCAGGAATCTTAGTTGGTACGGCACCAGATAATATCAGTAGATATAAATCATCTCCTTATGCATTAGGAATTAACCCAGCGTTAGCAGGGTATATTAACGCGGTTACTGGAGGTACAAGTGCTATTGGAACGACTAAAGTTTTAACAGGAACTTCTGCATATAATAATTCTTGGACAGCAAGTTCTGTACAAGCTTTTGTTGCAGGCGGAGGTACAAACCCAGGTCTTTTAAAGAAATCTAATATAGAGTTTGTAAAACCAGAACATGTAACTGCTTTTGAAGTTGGTTATAGAGGAATCATTGAAGGATTTACCATAGATTTAAATGCTTACTACAATAAATATAAAGACTTTATCGCAAGTGAAAATGTTGTTGCACCATTATATGGTAGTGTTGCTATGAATGATGCTGTTGATATCGGTCCGGCTGTTGGTTCTCCAACTCCAGTTCCTACACCACTAGCATTAATTGCTTTGCAAAGTGGAGATTATAAAGGGGTAGCTTTTGATTCAAATTCAGATGCGGATATTACTTCTTCAGGTGCAGGTGTTAGTATTGCTACTAAAATTTTCAATGATTATGATCTTAGTTTTAATTATGCCTATGCTAATTTTAGTTCTAAAGGAGCAAGCAATCCAGATTTTGAGGCAGGGTTCAATACACCAGAGCATAAATTTAAAATGCAATTTGGTAAATCTGATTTATTTAAAAATTTAGGTTTTAATGTGAATTTTAGATGGCAAGATGCTTTCTTATGGGAGTCAGCTTTCTATGATGGAATGGTAGATGCAAGATCAGTAATTGATGCTCAAGTAAATTATAGAATGCCAAAATGGAAATCTACGTTAAAAGTAGGTGGAGCCAACTTAGGTGGTAAAGAGTATTTTAGTGCACCAGGAGTTGGAGCAATTGGTTCTCAATACTATGTATCTTGGACAATCAATCCATAATAATATACTATAAAATAGAAAAAGCCTTTTGAGAAATCAAAAGGCTTTTTTTATATCCGAACCTATATATAAATCACAAAAAAACCTCTTAGAATTCTAAGAGGTTTTTTATCTATAAAAACGTCTATACGTCTATTTATCCTTTTAAACTTGCGCTTAAATATTCTCTATTCATACGAGCAATGTTTTCTAAAGAAATTCCTTTCGGGCATTCAATTTCACATGCTCCAGTATTTGTACAGTTCCCAAAACCTTCGGCATCCATTTGAGCAACCATGTTTAAAACACGATCTGCTGCCTCAACCTGACCTTGGGGTAATAATGCGTATTGAGAAACTTTTGCTCCAACAAATAACATGGCAGAAGAGTTTTTACAAGTTGCTACACAAGCACCACAACCAATACAAGCTGCTGCATCCATTGCTTCATCAGCAGCGTGTTTGGAAATTGGAATTGCATTAGCATCTTGTGTATTACCAGAAGTGTTTACAGAAATAAATCCACCAGCTTGTTGTATGCGTTCAAAAGAACTTCTATCAACAACCAAGTCTTTTATCACAGGGAATGCTTTAGCTCTAAAAGGTTCAATAGTAATGGTGTCACCGTCTTTAAACATACGCATGTGTAATTGACAAGTTGTAACTCCTCTATCAGGTCCATGAGCTTCTCCGTTAATGTACATTGAGCACATACCACAAATTCCCTCTCTACAATCATGATCAAAAGCTACAGGCTCTTCACCAGTATTTACCAATTGCTCATTTAGAACGTCCATCATTTCTAAAAAAGACATGTGTTCTGAAATATCAGTCACTTTGTAATCAACCATTTGACCCTTACTTTTTGAGTCTTTTTGTCTCCAAATTTTAAGTGTTAAATTCATAATGTCTTCATTATTTGTATGAACGTTGTTTTAGTTCAATATCATTAAATTTTAATTCTTCTTTGTGTAAAACTGCATTAGCAGGTTCCCCTTTGTATTCCCAAGCAGCAACGTATGCATAATTTTTGTCATCACGTTTTGCTTCTCCTTTTTGAGGTCCAGACTCTTCTGCAGATTCTTCTCTAAAGTGACCTCCACAAGATTCATTTCTGTTTAAAGCATCTTTAGCAAACAATTCTCCTAATTCTAAAAAATCAGCAACTCTTCCAGCTTTTGCTAATTCTTCATTAAATTCTTTGTCTCCTCCAGGAACAGAAACCTCTTTCCAGAATTCAGCTCTTAATTCAGCAATCTCTTTAATCGCTTCTTCTAAGTTTTTAGCATTTCTAGACATACCACATTTATTCCACATGATATTTCCTAGTTTTTTATGAAAATAATCTACAGATTTCGTTCCTTTATTATTGATAAAGAAATTAATACGATCTGAGACTTCTTTTTCAGCGGCTTCAAACTCTGGTAAATCAGTTGAAATTTTACCAGTTCTAATATCATTTGCTAAATAATCTCCAATGGTATAAGGTAATACAAAATACCCATCAGCCAAACCTTGCATTAATGCAGAAGCGCCTAATCTATTTGCTCCATGATCTGAGAAATTTGCTTCACCAATACAATAACAACCAGGAATCGTTGTCATTAAATTATAATCAACCCAAACACCGCCCATGGTATAATGTACCGCAGGATAAATCATCATCGGTGTTTTGTAAGGATTTTCATCTACAATTTTCTCATACATTTGGAATAAGTTCCCGTATTTTTCCTCTACTATTTTTTGTCCTAATTCGTAAATTTTAGCATCCGAAGGATTTGATATATTATGAATCTTCGCTTGCTCTATTCCATATCTCGTAATTGCTGATGCAAAATCTAAATATACAGCCTCTCCTGTTGCATTTACACCATAGCCAGCATCACAACGTTCTTTTGCTGCCCTTGAGGCAACATCACGTGGTACTAAGTTACCAAATGCAGGATAGCGTCTTTCTAAATAATAATCTCTTTCGTCTTCAGACAAATCTGTAGGTTTTTTTCTACCTTCTCTAATGGCTTTTACATCCTCTAAATTCTTTGGAACCCAAATTCTACCATCGTTTCTTAAAGATTCTGACATCAATGTTAATTTCGATTGATAATCTCCAGAACGCGGAATACAAGTTGGGTGAATTTGTGTATAACAAGGATTGGCAAAATAAGCTCCTTTTTTATGAATTTTCCATGCTGCTGTTGCATTAGAACCCATCGCATTTGTTGATAAGAAATATATATTTCCATATCCTCCAGAAGCAATTACAACTGCATGCGCAGAATGTCTTTCAATCTCACCTGTTACTAAATCTCTTGCAATAATTCCTCTTGCTTTTCCATCAACAATTACTACATCTAACATTTCATGTCTGTTAAACATTTCAATCTTACCACGAGCAATTTGTCTGTTCATTGCAGAATAGGCTCCTAATAATAATTGCTGACCCGTTTGTCCTTTGGCATAAAAAGTTCTAGAAACTAAAACACCACCAAAAGAACGGTTGTCTAACAAGCCACCATAATCACGAGCAAAAGGAACTCCTTGGGCAACACATTGATCAATAATGTTTGCAGAAACTTCAGCCAAACGATATACGTTTGCTTCTCTAGATCGATAATCTCCTCCTTTTACAGTATCATAAAACAATCTGTAGTTAGAGTCTCCATCTCCTTGATAATTTTTTGCAGCATTGATTCCTCCTTGTGCAGCAATTGAGTGTGCTCTACGAGGAGAATCTTGATATGCAAATGCTTTTACATTGTATCCTAATTCTGCTAAAGTTGCAGAAGCAGAACCCCCAGCTAAACCAGTACCAACCACAATAACGTCAATATGACGTTTGTTGGCAGGATTGACTAAGTTTATTTTATCTTTATACGTTGTCCATTTATCTTTAATTGGACCTTCTGGTACTTTTGAATCTAAAGCCATAGTTTTTTTAAGATTAATGGTTAAAGTGATGAAATAATGCAATAACGATAAATCCTAACGGGATTAAGATTGCATATAATTTACCAAAAGTTTTCAACCCTTTAGTATATTTATTATTTGCTCCAACTGATTGGAAAGCCGAATCGAACCCGTGTAATAGATGTAAAGCTAAAAACACAAAGGCTACAATATAGGCTCCAACTCTTGCTGGGTTTACAAATTTTTCTTGTAGCTCATGAAAATAGCGCAATTGCCCATCGTGCATTCCAGACCAATCTCCTTGGATAAATTTGGTATTGATTTCTGGAAACCAAAAATCAATAAAATGTAAAACAATAAAAGCTAAAATAGCCATACCCGTCCAAATCATATTTCTACTCATCCAAGTAGAGTTTGCAGCACCATTATTTTTTGCATATTTAATGGCTCTGGCGTTGTTGTTTTTGATTTCTAAAACAAATCCCATTACAAAATGAAAAACAACTCCAAAAATTAAAACAGGTTGTAGTGCATATTGAATTAATGCATTTGTTCCCATAAAGTGAGACAACTTATTAAAAGTTGCACCATTATTAGGGAATATTGAAGTTACGTTTATTACAAAATGTTGCAATAAGAAAAACATAAGAAAGAAAGCCGAAAGCGCCATGGCAAACTTTCTAGCGATCGAAGAATTTAAGATTCCGCTCATTTTTTGTTAGTTAAGAATTGGTACAAATTTACGCTTATTGATATGTTTAAGCAAACAACTTTTTTGTTTTCTGTGGTATTTAGAACTTGTTTAAATAATTGTTGTTAGAATTTACTAAACATTTCTCATTTTTCCATTTTCCTTTAAGGGATTTTTTAGGGATGATTGTATCATCACAACTTAAATAGTTTTTCTTTTGATCTTTTTTTATAACCCTATAATCACCCGCTAAAATGCCATTTACTATTCTATAAATTAGCCCATTTTTTGGATACGTAATACCTTTTTCTGTATAAGTAACACCAATAGAGTTATTAAATAAATCCATTTCTGATGAAATTTTATCAGGAATCTCTCCGTTTTCTAATTGCTGCTTCTTGTATTGCTGATAATTGCTTTTTTCGTGTGCTTTGCCCAATTTAAGTGCAGCATTTTTTCCAATTTCTTGATGCAAACGAGCCATCCAATAGGCATGCCGAAAAGCATCAACTTGTCCACCATTTTTATCACCATCTAACAAAGGTGTTTTTGCTACAGAGTCTGCAACTCGTTGTGCTTCTTTAGAAATTTCAAAAGCCTTTTTTGCTTTAAAAACATGAAACACAACCCACGTTTTTTCAGCGCACGATAATTTTTTAAATGCTTGCCAATTAGATTGAGAGAAAATTTGAAGACTAGATAAAAGACAATAAAAAATCAGCACTCTTTTCATAAGATAAAAGTACTGATTTCTATAACTAGTTACCAAGAAGGATAACGGTTTATTTTACTTCTAGTGTTTGTTCTTCTGTACCCACTTTTATTGTATATTTTCCTTTAGGTAAATAATAAACACCATTTTGTGCTGCTTTTAATTCACCTTTTTTTGTTGCTTTTTCATAATCTCTTTTTCCGCTTTTAGAGAATGAAACATCATATTTAATAGTATTAAAACCTTTGTCTAAACTCACAGCAAAATAATTGACCAAAACTTTTCCAGCATACACAGAAACTGTGTTTTTTCTAGCTGAATTAGAGTATACAGAAATAGCTACTTCTGGAGTTGTAGGTGTAGACCACTGACTTCTAGAACTTCCCCAACGAGATGAAGAACGAATAGCATCGATATCAAAGACATGAGTAGTTTTTGAGCTGTAAGCATCAAAGTTTTGCAATGTAGCAATGTTAGCTTTATAAATACTTCTACCGTGGGTTCCAACAACTAAATCGTTTTCTCTTTCTTGAATTACGAGGTCGTGTACTGCAACATTTGGAAATCCATTACTAAAAGGATGCCAAGAGCCTCCATTGTCAAATGTGACATACAACCCATTATCAGTACCTACATACAATAGTTTTTCATTTTTTGGATCTTCTTTAATTACATTTACTGCAGAAGTAGGGATATTATTTCCAATATTTTCCCAGGTTTCTCCATAGTTTTCTGACATATAAACATAGCTAGTAAAATCATCTGATCTATATCCGTTTAAAGTCGCATACACTCTTTCTTTTTTAAATTTAGAGGCAATTACTCTACTTACCCACAATCCTTTAGGTAAATTTCCTGTGATGTTTTTCCATGAAACGCCACCATCTTTTGTAACATGAATCAATCCATCATCAGAACCGGTATAAATCAAACCAAATTGAAATGGGCTTTCAGAAATTGTTGCCAATGTACCGTAAGGAACATTTCCTTTTTTACCACCAGTGGTTAAATCTCCAGAAATTACTTCGAATGTAGCTCCTTGATCCATAGAACGCAATAATTTATTTGCACCCATGTATAAAATATCTTGATTGTGTGGAGACAATAAAATTGGAGTTTGCCAATTGTAACGATATGGAGAATCTCCTAATTCGTGTTTTGGATGAATAGAAATTCTTTTTCCAGTTTTTAAATTTACACGGAAATAATATCCAAATTGAGAACCAGAATATACGGTTTCATTATCTCTTGTGTCTACTTCAACTTGCATTCCGTCTCCGCCACCAATTCCTTTGTAAGGATAACTTCCTCTTCCTTCCCATCCTCTAGAAAAACGATAATTACTTGGTCCGTACCAAACGCCATTATCTTGTAAACCTCCATATACATTGTAAGGTTTTTTATTATCAACTGCAATGGCATAAAATTGACCAACGGCATGTGGATTGTTTTTTGACCAGTTTTTCCCATCATCAAAAGTGATGTTGATTCCACCATCATTTCCATCTACAACGTGCCCTAATTTAGTTGGATTTATCCAAATTGCTTGATGATCTGAGTGCATATTTGCAGCGCCAATATTTTGAAAACTTTTTCCACCATCATCAGATTTTAATAAAGGAACACCACCGATATATACCTTATTTTGATCCATTGCACTAACGCCCATGATGCCAAAGTAATAACCGTAAGAACTATACACACCATCTAAATATCCTTTGTGTGTTTTTGCCCAAGTTTTACCACCATTGGTAGATTTATACAATTCGGCACCTATTACAGGTGAATCAAAAAGCATTGAATTGGCGTCTTCTAAATAAGTTGCTAAGTGATTTGGTTTAAGGTCTCCTTTTTTTACTGCTGCTTTTACAGAGGCAGCTGTTTCTTTTTTATCAAAACGATTGCTACGTAAATAACTATTTAATTGTTTGTTGTCTAATTTCATAAAATCTGCAACAGACATGGTTTTAAAATCATTTTTCTGAATTCCGCTTCCTGGTTTTTTTGGTGTTGCAGGTCTTCTAAATTGATTGTCTAAAAAAGCATACACCACATTGTCATTAAACGCAGCCAAACCAATTCTTCCAACTCCTGTTCCTACAGGAAACCCTTTCCCCTTTGTGGTTACTTTTGTCCAAGAACTTCCAGCATTTGTACTCTTATAAATTGCAGATCCATTTCCGTCTCCATCAAAGTCCCAAGCACTACGTATTCTTTCCCAAGAAGCAGCATATAAAACATTCGGATTTGTTGGAGAAACACTAACATCAATTACACCTGTCATGTCATCGATAAAAAGAACGTTTTTCCAAGTTTTACCACCATCTGTAGTTTTATAAATACCACGTTGATTATTTTTTGAATACAAATGACCAATAACCCCAACAACAACTTCATCAGGGTTGTTTTTGTTGATGATGATTCTACCTATATGATGTGAATCTGTCAATCCAACATTTACCCAAGTTTTTCCTTTGTCTGTAGATTTTAAAATTCCAATTCCTGGATATGAAGAACGAGAAGAATTACTTTCTCCTGTTCCAACCCAAATAGTTCCATTTTTCCAATCAATAGCAATATCACCAACATTTTGTGTCGGAGAATTGTCCATTACTGGAGTAAATGATGTACCATTATTGTTGGTATACCATAACCCCCCAGAGGCATAACCAACATAAAATTCGTTTGTGTTATTTGGATTTACATCAATATCAATAGCACGACCACTCATAATTGTTGGACCAATATTTGTAAATTCTATGTTTTTTACGATAGAGTTTTTAGTCAAAACCTTTTTTTGAGCTAAAGATTTTTCAATTCGATTGGCAGAAGTTTGAGCAAAAATGAGTGTTGTAGAAAACAATAAAATTGCTGAAATAAATCTAGTTAGTTTTTTCATGAGTTCTTAAATTTGGTGCGTCAAGTTACCATTTGTAATAGAGATAACAAAAACTTTTTTCTTCAAGTTTTTTAGATTAGACATCTGAGCCTAATTTACAAAAGAATTCAACGTATCTTTGCAGGAATTCTTAAATGACATTCCCTCTACAGGTCATTTTATAAAATATATTTATGTCATTTCAATCATTAGGATTAAACAGCGCTTTATTAAAAGCTGTTGAAAAACAAGGGTATACAACTCCATCACCAATTCAAAAAAAAGCAATTCCTTTAATTTTAGAAGGAAAAGATGTGTTGGCTTCAGCACAAACAGGAACAGGAAAAACAGCTGGTTTTACGCTACCTATGTTACAGCTTTTAGATGCAACAAGAAGCGATAAGTTTAGACCCATAAGAGCATTAATACTTACACCCACAAGAGAATTGGCAGCTCAAGTGTATGATAATGTTAGAGATTATGGAGCTTATTTAAACATGAAATCTACCGTTGTATTTGGAGGCGTTAAAGCAAAATCTCAGATAGCAACAATTAGGCAAGGAGTAGATGTTTTAGTTGCAACACCTGGTAGGTTATTAGATTTAGAAAATCAAAAAGCACTGTCTTTAAAGAGAATTGAAATTTTAGTATTAGATGAAGCAGACAGAATGTTAGATATGGGGTTCTTGAGAGATATTAAAAAGATTATGAGTTTGATGCCAGCAAAGCGTCAAAACTTATTATTTTCTGCTACATTTTCTAAAGAAATTAAGGAATTAGCAGCAGGTATTCTTCACAATCCCGTTTTGGTAGAAGCAACACCTCAAAATTCTACTGCAGAAAAAGTTGAACAGAAATTGTATCGTGTAGATAAAGGTCAAAAAACAGAATTAGTTACGAAGTTAATTTCAGATGGAAATTGGAAACAAGTATTGATTTTTACAAGAACAAAACACGGAGCCAATAAACTCACTAAAAAATTAGTAGCAAGTAAAATTTCGGCTGCGGCTATTCACGGAAACAAAAGTCAAGGAGCTAGAACAAAAGCATTGGCAGAATTTAAAACGAATGACATTCGAGTTTTAGTAGCAACAGATATTGCTGCTCGTGGTTTAGACATTCCTTTGTTGCCACATGTTATTAATTTTGAATTGCCAAATGTACCAGAAGATTATGTACATAGAATTGGTAGAACTGGTAGAGCGGGTGCAAAAGGAGAGGCATTGTCTTTGGTGTGTATTGAAGAAATGGAATATGTGAGGCAAATAGAGAAAATACTTGGCCATAAACTTAAGACAAATGTACTAGAAGGTTTTGAACCCACTAACACCACAGAGCCTGGAAAGAAAAAAACGAATCCGCCAAAGAAGAAAAATCACACACCCAGAAATCATTCTAAAAAACCAACGAATAGCAACAATAGAAAAAGAAAAGACAGTCGTTCTTCTAGAAGAGAAGGTAGTAAAAGAAGATAGTTTTATAAAACCAAAAACGCCTATCAAATTAATTGATAGGCGTTTTTTAATAAAAAAAAGTTTATATCTTAGATAACTTTTACGTTAACTGCGTTCATTCCTTTTCTACCTTCTTGTAAGTCAAATTCTACATCATCACCTTCTCTAATCTCATCGATTAATCCAGAAATGTGTACAAAATGTTCTTTGTTTGTGTCTTCTTCAGTGATGAAACCAAATCCTTTAGATTCATTGAAGAATTTTACTGTACCTTTACTCATTGTAATAAATAATTAAAATAATATTAGCTGCAAAGATAGTTTATAAAAACAATAAAAAGATATTTTTTTTATTATTTTTTAATTAAATGTCTTTTTTTTATTTTTTTATAACCATTTGAAAATCAATAATTATTGAAGTTTTTGTCTTCCTATTTAAACAAAACTTAATTGTTTATTTTTAAGTGAATGCTAAAACCTTCTTTCTATAAATTACTACATTTGCTTTACTTAAACATCAATACATTATGAAATATCACTTAATCGATAATCAACTTTTTATAAAAAACAGAAAAAAATTTACAGCTCAAATGAAGCCAAAATCCATTGCTGTATTTAATTCTAACGACATTTTTACAACAGGAGCAGATAGTACGTTGCCGTTTTATCAGCATAGAGATATTTTTTATTTAAGCGGTGTAGATCAAGAAGAAAGTATCTTGTTGTTGTTTCCGGATGCTTTAGATAAAAAACATAGAGAAATTTTATTTGTAAAAGAAACAAACGAGCACATAGCTATTTGGGAAGGGGCAAAATTAACAAAAACAAAAGCCACAAAAACATCTGGAATAGAAACTGTGTATTGGTTAAAAGAATTTGATAAAGTGTTTTTTGATTTAATGACAGAAGCTGAAACTATCTATTTTAATACCAACGAACATTATCGTCAGGCAATAGAATTAGAAAGTAGAGAAGACCGATTTATAAAAAGTGTAAAAGATAAATTCCCAGCTCATAATTGGGCAAAAAGCTTTCCAATTTTACAAAGTATCCGTGGCGTAAAAGAACCTGAAGAAATAGAATTACTACAGACTGCATGTTCTATTACAGAAAAAGGATTTAGAAGAATTTTAGGATTTGTAAAACCAGGTGTTATGGAGTATGAAATTGAGGCAGAATTTATGCATGAGTTTTTAAGAAATCGCTCTAAAGGATTTGCCTATACACCAATTATTGGTTCTGGGTATAACGCTTGTGTGTTGCATTACATAGAAAACAACAAGCCCTGTAAAGATGGCGACATGTTGTTGTTAGATGTTGGAGCAGAATATGCCAATTATTCTTCAGATATGACGCGTACAATTCCTGTTAATGGACGTTTTACAGACCGACAAAAAGCTGTTTATAATGCTGTTTACAGAGTCAAAGAAGAAGCTACAAAAATGCTTGTTCCAGGAACTATATGGGCAGAATATCATAAAGAAGTGGGTAAAATCATGACATCAGAATTGTTAGGTTTAGGGTTGATTGATAAAGCTGACGTACAAAATGAAGACCCCAATTGGCCAGCATATAAAAAATATTTTATGCATGGTACATCACACCACATGGGATTAGACACGCATGATTATGGTGCCTTAAAAACACCAATGAAAGCAAACATGGTTTTCACAGTTGAACCAGGAATTTATATTCCCAAAGAAAATATGGGAATTCGTTTAGAAGACGATGTTGTAATTCAAGAAAAAGGAACTCCTTTTAATTTGATGCGAAATATTCCAATTTTAGCTGATGAGATAGAAGACTTAATGAATCAGTAAAAACAATTAAAATTATGTTAAAAGCGAGTTTTCACTCGCTTTTTTTTATTTAAAAACATTGAGGTTCAATTAAAAAGAATATTTTCGTTTTTCTTAATAAAACCTTATGACTAGAAACCCTAGAAAAAAGAAACAAGCCAAAGTTTTACGGACCTTTAGAAAAGTACATCGAGTTACTGGTGCTACATTGTTTGTTTTCTTTTTTGTTGTTTCTATCAGTGGTTTATTACTTGGTTGGAAAAAGAATAGCAATGATATTTTACTTTCAAAAACATACAAAGGAACTTCTTCTGAATTAAAAAAATGGCTTCCAATAGATAGTTTATATCTCAACGCTAAACAATACTTTGAACAACATATTTCTAAAGAGCTGCCCTCTGAAGTTGATCGAATTGACATTAGAAAAGAAGATGGAACCGCAAAATTTATTTTTAAAAATTATTACGGAATCCAAGTTGATGGAGCTACAGGTAACTTATTGCATATAGAAAGACGACGGTCTGATTTTATTGAAGGAATCCATGACGGTTCTGTATTGGATGTATATTTTAATACGAAAGGGAATCCTATAAAATTAATCTACACCACAATAATGGGATTGGCATTATTACTATTCACCATTACCGGATTTTGGTTGTGGTTAGGCCCCAAAAGAATGCGAAGAAGAACTTAAAAAACTTTAACTTTAAGAGGTTTTTGTGCTAGGAGGTTTTACGGCTAAAATTTTCTAAACTAGTAACAAAAACAAAGATTAAAAAAGCAGGCAAAACCCAACCCAAACTATGTTCAGAAAACGGAATGTAACTTTGAATTCCGGTTAATTTTTCTGAATTGATAACAAACTTTAAAAAATCTGGAATGCTAAATAAAAAGGTAACTCCAACTACAGCTTTAAAAACAGTTGGAGAAGCAAATTTTTCTGGCAATACATTTAATAAAATTAAAACAATGGTTATTGGGTAAATAAACATCAGTGCTGGTAATGCAATTACAATAATATATTGCACATCAAACTGACCAATTAAAACTCCTAAAACACAACCAATAATGGCTGTAATTGTATAGGCTTTTTGAGAATTGTGAAACAACCCTTTAAAATAATCTGAAGTTCCGGTTACAATTCCAACACCTGTTGTAAAACAAGCCAACGCAACTAAAACACTTAAAAAAGTTGTTCCTATGTTTCCCAAGGTTTGTGTACTCAAACTCGTTAAAATTTCTGTTCTTGTAGCATTTGCTTCAAAAGAATCACTAAAAAGAACACCGCTGTAAATTAAACCTGCATAAATCATCAGCAAACCAATTCCGGCTACAATTCCTGCTTTAGTAATGAGTTCTTTTTTGATTTCAAAAGTAGTTGCTTTGTTGAAGTTCATAGAAATTACTAAAACCCCTCCAATAACCACTGCACCAATAGCATCAAAGGTTTGATATCCTTCTAGCAAACCACTCACAAAAGGTGTTTTAAAAGTTGATGGATTTATACTTTCTGGATTGGTTGTTATTCCAATAAAAATAACCGCTAATAAGATGATGATAATTAAAGGCGTTAAGAATTTACCGAGAATGTTTAAAATCTTAGAGCGATTCATTACAAAAATAAAAACCAGTGCAAAATATATGGTACTTGTTACTAAAGATGAAGTTCCAAAAAAGGGAGCAATCGCCATTTCATGTGTTACTGAGGCTGTTCTTGGTGCTGGTAATGTTATAGATATTGCATATACAAAAAGACAATAAACAGCACTAAATATAGGAGATACTTTCTTTCCGAAATCAAACATGGTGCCTTGTAAACGTGCATGTGCCATAATTCCGATAATGGGAATGATCACAGCAGTAACAAAAAAACCAAGAGTAACTAGGCTCCAACTTTCTCCAGCTTGAACTCCTAAAAAAGGAGGTAGAATTAAGTTCCCTGCTCCAAAAAACATAGAGAACAAAGCAAAACCAATAATAAAGATTTCTTTCGTTTTGCTCACGTTTATCAACGTTTCTTAAGAAGTAATAAAACGCTGTTTAAAATAAGATACACTAGAGCAATAGCAATTAAAATAAACTTAATTGTTGCAAAAGTATGAGCAATAGAAACCCAAAACTGTTGATGATTTCCAATCAATAATTTTATCAATGAAACATTTTCTATGGTGTCAAATGCAGCAGTTAAGAACATAGACCAAATTAGCATTTCGCCTATTCTATAAAAAGATTTTCCTACCCATAAACGCACATTTAATTTATGTATTAATAAAGAAATAAATAATGTATAAACAAGTAAGAAAAGAAAATCAAACCCCAAACTAAGACCTGCAAATATCTTTGATAATGGAGTCCAAGAGTTCATTATTTCAATAGATTGGTCAAGGCTTCCAGCAAGTTCAAAAGATAAAATTCCATAGGGAGCAGCTGCGCTATCTAAATAGATATTAAAGTACCTTAAGGTAATCACACTAATAATGAAAACATATAGAAGACTAAACGTTAATTTCTTTTCGCTTCTTGATGAGATACTTGTAAAAGGAGATGTAAACATTTCAATTATAATATATAATTACCTCAATAAAGATACATATTTTTGTTTAATGCAAAATATTTTAACATTTAAAAATGCGAAAATTTCTTTTTCAGTTTACGGAAAAGGAGCATCGATAGTTTTGTTACATGGGTTTTTAGAAAATTCTACTATGTGGAATTCTATGTTGCCACTGCTTTCAAAGAGGAATAAAATTATTTGTATAGATTTATTAGGTCATGGAAAATCTGAATGTATTGGCTATGTTCATTCTATGGAATTATTGGCAGAAGCAGTTGAAACTGTTTTAAAACATTTAAAGATTCGAAAACCGATTGTTATTGGACATTCTATGGGAGGTTATGTTGCATTGGCATTTGCTGAAAAAAACCCTGAAAAAATAAAAGGGTTTTGTTTGATGAATTCTACTTCTTTAGCTGATGATGATGAACGAAAATTATTGCGAGCTAGAGCCAATAAAATGGTGCAAAACAATTTTAAAAGCATGGTGCGATTGTCTTTTACAAACTTGTTTAGTGAAGAAAGTAGAATTACTTATAAAGATGAAATGAAAGCTGCATTAAATGAAGCGTTGAAAACTCCTGTTCAAGGATATATTGCCGCAAGTGAAGGAATGAGAATTAGAGAAAACAAAGAACAAGTTTTGCAAAATTTATCTTGTAAAAAGCTTTTAGTTATTGGGGAAAAAGACCCTGTTTTAGATTTTGAAACTTCTTTAGAAGAAGCAAAAAAGAACAATTTAGAAACAGTTGTTTTGGACGGTGGACATATGAGTCACATTGAAAATAAAGATGAATTAATTACTGCTTTAAACCAATTTGTAAAGAGTTGTTAAACTTGGTTTTTTTTAAAAAAAAACAACTAACTTCGTTTAACTTCTGATATAAAATAGTAAAACGTTCGATATCATTATAGTTAAACGAAAGTATAAAACTATTCCTTTTTCAACGCATTCCAACCTTGCGCTTGTAAAGCAATTTCTTGATTTGCCCGTGTTACTAAATTCATTCCTTGGTTTTCTTCTGTAATATGACCAATAATAGAAAAATTCGGATTTCCTTTAATGTTGTCAAAATCGGCAATAGGAACTGTAAATAACAATTCGTAATCTTCTCCACCACTCAAGGCAATCATGGTAGAATCCATATTAAACTCTTCGCATGTAGAAATTACTTGAGGGTCTAGGGGAAATTTATCTTCATACAATTTACACCCGACTTTTGATTTTGAACAAATATGCATAATTTCAGATGACAATCCATCAGAAATATCAATCATTGAAGTAGGTTTCACTCCTAGTTCTTTTAATAGACCAGCAATATCTTTACGAGCTTCTGGTTTTAATTGACGTTCAATTAAATAGGTGTATGCGTCTAAATCTGGTTGATTATTTGGATCCACTTGAAAAACTTGTTTTTCTCTTTCCAACACTTGCAGCCCTAAATAGGCAGCACCTAAATCACCCGAAACTACAATTAAATCAGTTTCTTTTGCACCATTTCTATACACAACATCTTCTTTAGCTGCTTTACCAATTGCAGTTACAGAAATCAACATTCCCTTGGTAGATGAGGTGGTGTCGCCACCAATTAAATCTATATTGTAGGTTTCACAAGCTAACTGAATACCAGCATACAATTCTTCAATTGCTTCTAATGGAAAACGGTTTGACACCGCAATTGAAACGGTAATTTGCTCTGCCGTCCCGTTCATAGCATACACATCCGAAAGATTTACCATAACAGCTTTATACCCTAAATGTTTTAAGGGCATATAACTCAAATCAAAATGGACCCCTTCAATTAATAAATCAGTACTAACTAAGGTTTGTTTTTCTGAAGCATCCAAGACGGCAGCATCATCTCCAACTCCTTTTATTGTTGATGCATTTTTAAGTTTAAAATGCTTTGTTAAATGGTTTATCAATCCGAATTCACCTAATTCAGAAAGTGAGGTTTTGTTTTGGTTTTTGTCTTCAATCATGCCGCAAAGATACAGCAATTCTATTTGTTTTTAAAGCATAAAAAAGTGATAGATTCTTCAACCTATCACTTGCTTATTTTATTGTTTATAGTGATTTATCTTACTGAATAATATTTAAAAACAGGGTATTCAACAGTTTTTGTATCTACTCCTTGAGACTTTAAATAGTCATCAAAGAAATTCCATGATACTAAACCGTCATCAGATTGTGGTTCTAACATGTAAAATGCTAAATTTGTTAAAGGTTGTGCCATGTCAATCCAATAATCACCTTTTCTAAAAGTTTGCGTTTTTGCAACATATTTTCCTTCTACTGTTGCCATATTATGGCCTTCAAATTTACGTTTTGCTGTTGTTAGCTTTTCAACCATAAAAACCTCTCCAGTTGCTCTTTTACGCCCTTTTAATTCTGTTACTTTTACACCTTGTTTTCTTAAATGCTCTACGATAGATTTCATCGATTTTGGTAAGAAATACCCTCTTGGTAAAGTAGTTTTCACAGTAGCATCAAACTTTGATAGGTTGTTCACATTCGGAACATCAATGATTCTTCCAGAACGGATATAGCTCTTCTTTCCATCTTTCATGTATGGAATGTAATCGTACGTTCTGTAGCTTTCTATTTTTTTATCTAAAGCCACCATTTTAAAACGAACCCCTTTTTCAACTTTCCCTGCATTATTTAACACATTATCAATTGCATCTTTTTCTGCCTTGGCATTGATGGCTGCCATTTTTCTACCATTTTTGTGTGTAAATTCCAAAATTTCTGCAACAAATCCATAGGTTCCGTTCATACGTTCATACAAGCGATCATGAGCAAAAGCTTCACTTAAAATCCCCACTTTATTTCGCAATCCCATTTGATTGACAATATATCTTGGATGATGATTGTAGGTGTAAATTGATGTTGGAGGCCAACCTTGTCTAGTAGAATAATAACCGTATGGACCAATTTTTACTTTGTAATTTTCGTCAGCTTTTTTTACAACCTCTGGCAATAAAACATCCCAAGTAAAATCATAGGGTGCTTTTTCTCCAGCATAATGATAACTTGGTGCGTAGGTAATTCCGTATCCATGCCATGTTCCGTTAGTAGTGTGTAAATCTACCAACATTTCTGGATCCCATTTTAAAAGTACATTCTGAATTAGACCGGCAGTTTCAAAAGCTTCCATTTTAATTCCGTCTCTATTTAAATCGAGCCCTTGACTGTTAGATCGTATCCCAACTTCAACCGGACTATCTTCCTGAGAAGGTCTTCTACCTTGTTTCATTTTGTCGTTAGAATCGGTATTATAAATAGGAGCAAAAATTAAAATCTGGTTGTCTAATAAATGTTTTTTATCACCTAACAGAATATCACGCATGATTTGCTGTACAATTTCTTTTCCTTCAACTTCACCAGAGTGGATGTTTCCTTGAATATACAAAACAGGTTTTCCAGAAGCTTTCGCTTCTGCTGGAGTAGAAATTTTTGGATTTGCTAAAATTACCATCGGAATTTTTTTGCCTTCTTTACTAGTCCCCATAAATTCTAAATGCAATAAATCAGACTCTTTCTGAAGAGCAGAAATGAATGACATTACTTCGGCATAGGTAGATGTTTTTTGATAATTAGACTTTACCGGAACGGTAATTAATTCTTCTGGCCAAGCCTTTTGTTGTGCAATAATCTGAGTAGAAATTAGAAATACGATTGCGGTAAAAATGCGTTTCATTTGGTTTGTTTTAGTTATGGAATAAAAGTAAGTTTAATTCCTTGTTATTAAAGTTTATAGCCTTTTTTTAACACTTCATTAACAAATCAAAAGTGCTATAAAATCAAATACTATTGACTTTATGTATTTTAACAATCAAACTATCAATTTTATTCATGTCAAAAGACTTTGATAATCATATTTCTTAGCTATATTTGCATCTAATTTAGATTTAATCTATTTAAAGTTATGATAAAAGTTTCAGATATAGCTAAGAAAAAAGTCATTGAGTTAATGAAAGATGACGGTTTTGATGTTTCTAAAGACTTTGTACGCGTAGGCGTAAAAAGTGGAGGTTGTTCGGGCTTATCGTATGATTTAAAATTTGATAAGAATCAATCAGAAGGCGATAAACTTTTTGAAGATAATGATGTAAGAATTATTGTAGATAAAAAAAGTTTTTTGTATTTGGTAGGTACAACACTAGAATATTCTGGAGGTTTAAACGGAACAGGATTTGTTTTTAACAATCCAAATGCAAACAGAACTTGTGGCTGCGGAGAAAGCTTTTCACTTTAAGAGAAACACAAATGAGCAAGTATACAGAAGATAATTTAAGGGAGGAATTAAAAACCAAAGAATACGAATATGGTTTTTACACAGATATTGAAAGCGAAACATTTGCAAAAGGGTTAAACGAAGATGTTGTTCGTGCAATTTCTAAAAAGAAAAACGAACCACAATGGATGACAGATTGGCGTCTGGAAGCTTTTCGTGTTTGGTCAACAATGGAAGAACCAGATTGGGCAAATGTTAAGTACCCTAAACCAAATTTTCAAGAAATTGCCTATTATTCTGCTCCAAAGAAGAAGCCAAAACTAAATAGTTTAGATGAAGTTGATCCAGATTTATTAGACACGTTTAAAAAATTAGGAATCTCTTTAGATGAACAAAAGCGTTTGGCAAATGTTGCGGTAGATATTGTAATGGATTCTGTTTCTGTTGCAACAACTTTTAAGAAAACATTGGGTGAAAAAGGGATTATTTTTATGCCAATTTCTGAAGCTATTCAAGAACATCCAGAGTTGGTGAAGAAATATTTAGGAACGGTTGTTCCTACTTCAGATAATTTTTATGCCGCATTAAATTCGGCGGTTTTTTCTGACGGATCTTTTTGTTACATACCAAAAGGCGTTCGTTGTCCGATGGAATTATCAACCTATTTTAGAATTAATGAAGGAGGTACAGGACAATTTGAAAGAACTTTAGTTGTTGCAGATAAAGGGAGTTATGTATCTTATTTAGAAGGATGCACGGCGCCACAAAGAGATGAAAATCAATTACATGCGGCTGTTGTAGAGTTAATCGCATTAGACGATGCTGAGATTAAATATTCTACCGTGCAAAACTGGTTCCCTGGAGATGCAAACGGAAAAGGTGGTGTTTTTAATTTTGTAACCAAAAGAGCTCTTTGTGAAACGAATGCAAAAGTTTCTTGGACACAAGTAGAAACAGGATCTGCTGTTACATGGAAATACCCAAGTTGTATTTTGAAAGGGAATAATTCGGTAGGCGAATTTTATTCGATTGCTGTGACCAATCACTATCAACAAGCAGATACAGGAACAAAAATGATTCACTTGGGTAAAAATACCAGGTCAACCATTATTTCAAAAGGAATATCGGCAGGAAAATCACAAAATTCTTACAGAGGTTTAGTGCAAGTTAATGCAAGAGCAGAAAATGCACGTAATTTTTCACAATGTGATTCGCTATTAATGGGAAATGAATGTGGAGCGCACACATTTCCATACATAGAAGCAAAGAATAAAACAGCTCAAATAGAGCACGAAGCAACTACAAGTAAAATTGGAGAAGACCAATTGTTTTACTGTAATCAAAGAGGTATTGATACAGAAAAAGCCATTGCTTTAATTGTAAACGGATTTAGTAAAGAAGTACTAAATAAGTTACCAATGGAATTTGCTGTGGAGGCACAAAAATTATTAGAAATTAGTTTAGAAGGAAGCGTTGGTTAAACCAACAACAAAGAAATACAATCATGTTAAAAATAAATAATTTACACGCAAGTATAGACGATAAATCAATCTTAAAAGGATTGAATATCGAAGTAAAAGCAGGAGAAGTTCATGCGATTATGGGGCCAAATGGTGCTGGAAAATCAACTTTATCTTCTATCATTGCCGGAAATGAAAATTACGAAGTAACGGAAGGCGAAATCTTTTTAGATGGTGAAGAAATTTCAGAATTAGCTCCAGAAGAAAGAGCACACAAAGGCGTGTTCTTGTCGTTCCAATATCCAGTAGAAATTCCAGGTGTTTCGGTAACGAATTTCATCAAAACCGCTATCAACGAAAAGCGTAAAGCGAATGGTGAAGAAGAAATGCCAGCGAATGAAATGTTGAAGAAAATCCGTGAGAAATCAGAATTGTTAGAAATGGATAGAAAATTCTTATCGCGTTCTCTAAACGAAGGTTTTTCGGGTGGTGAGAAGAAACGTAACGAGATTTTCCAAATGGCGATGTTAGAACCAAAAATCGCAATTTTGGACGAAACCGATTCAGGTTTGGATATCGATGCGTTACGAATCGTAGCTAACGGTGTAAACAAATTGAAAAACGAAAACAACGCGGTATTAGTGATTACGCACTACCAACGTTTGTTAGACTATATCGTTCCAGATTTCGTTCACGTTTTAATGGATGGAAAAATCGTAAAAACGGGTGGAGCTGATTTAGCTTTAGAGCTTGAAGAAAAAGGATACGACTGGATAAAG
>JALQYN010000059.1 GCA_023254055.1 Polaribacter sp. | reverse complement strand
AGAATCCTTATTTTTGAATGATGGCTACAATTTTAATTACTGGAGGAACAGGAATGGTTGGTCAACTGCTGGGTAAAAAATTATCTAGCAAAGGGTTTTTAGTTCGTATCTTAACCAGATCTCCAAAAAAGGAAAATGAATTTGCATTGGATATTTATAACAACTTTATTGACGAAGATGTTTTTCTAAATCTAGATTATATCATTCATCTTGCAGGAGCAGGAATTGCTGACAAAAGATGGACACCTAAGAGAAAACAAGAAATAATTGATAGCAGAACCAAATCAACGGATTTAATATTTCAAAAAGTAAAAGAATTAGACATTCAACTAAAAGGATTTATTTCTGCTTCTGCAGTTGGTTATTATGGGGCCATCACTTCAGACAAAAAGTTTACAGAAAGTGATTCTCCTGCAAAGGACTTTCTTGGAAATGTTTGTCATCTTTGGGAAAAATCAGTGTTAGAATTTGAGGAAATAGGAATACCGACGACCATTTTTAGAATCGGAATTGTATTGAGTAATAAGGGTGGCGCATTAGAAAAAATGAAAACACCAATAATAACTCCTATAGCCAATGGAAAACAATACCTCCCTTGGATTCATATTGATGACCTAACAAATATGTTTATTTTTTCAATTGAAAAAAATCTTAAGGGAATTTTTAACGCTGTTGCTCCAGAAGAACAAACCAGCTATAGTTTTTCTAAACTTTTAGCAAAAAAAACTAAAAAATTGTTTCTACCTATTGGGGTTCCAAAATTTATATTGCAACTTGTTTTTGGTGAAATGTCAATTATTTTGACCGAAGGAATTAGAGTTTCTAGTGATAAAATTAAAAATACCGGATTTCAGTTTACACATAAAAATTTAGAAAGCTCTTTAAATAACTTAACTTAGCACCCGCATTATAACGCTACAAAATGAAAAATAAAAAACTTTTAAATATTGTATTTCTTTTTATTACAATTTCAATTACTGCACAAAAAAACAATTTTACAAGACAAGATACTTTAAGAGGCTCAATTACCCCAGAACGAATTTGGTGGGATTTAAAATACTATCATTTAGACATCCAAGTTTTTCCAGAAACCAAGTCTATCAAAGGAAAAAACACCGTAGAATACACGGTTTTAAAACCATATCAAGTTTTACAAATTGATTTACAACCCCCTTTAAAAATTACCAAAGTAACCCAAAATAACAAAGAGTTAAAAGTAGTTTCTGAGGTAAATGCACATTTTATTCAACTTGAAGAAAAGCAACAGGTTGGAGATGTAAATGCTATTATAGTCTATTACGAAGGAAAACCACAGGAAGCAAAAAGAGCTCCTTGGGATGGAGGTTTTTCATGGAAAAAAGATAAAAACAACAATCATTTTATAGCAACATCTTGCCAAGGTTTAGGTGCTAGTGTTTGGTGGCCAAATAAAGACCACATGTATGATGAAGTTGAAAACATGGACATTAGTGTTCGTGTGCCTTCTAACTTAATGGATGTTTCTAACGGAAGATTAAAAAAGATTGAAAAACATAACGACAACACAACTACCTATCATTGGACCGTAAAAAATCCAATTAACAATTATGGGGTGAATGTAAACATTGGAGATTATGTTCTTTTTTCAGAAAAATACAATGGAGAAGATGGTGTTTTAGACATGAATTATTATGTGCTAAAAGACAATCTTGAAAAAGCAAAAAAACAGTTTAAAGACGCTCCAAAAATGATGAAAGCTTTTGAACATTGGTTTGGTAAATATCCTTTTTATGAAGATGGTTTTAAGTTGGTTGAAGTTCCGTATTTAGGAATGGAACATCAAAGTTCTGTAACCTATGGTAATAAATATGCAAATGGATATTTAGGTAGAGATTTATCAGGTACAGGTTGGGGTTTAAAATTCGACTTTATCATTATTCATGAGTCTGGACACGAATGGTTTGCAAATAATATCACTTATAAAGATATGGCAGACATGTGGATCCATGAAAGTTTTACCAACTACTCCGAAAGTTTGTTTTTAGACTATTATTACGGTAAAAAAGCAGCCTCTGAATATGTTGTTGGATTAAGAAGAAGCATCGGTAATAAAAGTCCGATAATTGGTAAATACGATGTAAACAATTCTGGCTCTGGAGACATGTACAATAAAGGAGGAAACCTTTTGCATACCATACGTCAACTGATTGATAATGATGAGAAATGGCGACAAATTTTGCGTGGCTTAAACAAAGATTTTTACCATCAAACGGTAACCACAAAGCAAATTGAAGACTATCTTTCTGAAAAATCTAGCATCAATTTATCTAAAGTTTTTGACCAATACTTAAGAGATTATAGAATTCCTGAATTTACGTTCACTATTAAAGGGGGTGAATTCAAGTACAAATGGAACAATACTATTGATGCTTTTGACATGCCTTTAAAAGTATTTATCAATGGGAAAGCAAAAAACTTGCAACCAACTACTACCTGGAAAACTGAAAAACTAGCCTCTTCAAATGCCAATTTAAAAGTGGATGTAAACTATTATGTCACTTCTAAAAAATTAGAGTAACTCTTTACAAAGTATTTTATCAAGACATACATCGTGATTTTCTTTTGGGACTGAAACGACCTTTTGAAACGGATAAAAAATTCCGATGACAAAGGCTTCTGGGTGTTGCGACAAAAAGGTATCGTAATAACCTCCTCCGTAACCCAATCGATACTTTTGACTATCAAAAGCCAAACCTGGCACAATAATTACATCATATTTTCCATCATAAGTTGCAGCATTTAATGGATGTGTAGTTCCAAAAACTCCTTTTTCAATTGCTTCTAAGGATGCTAATTCTAAGTTTTCTAATTGGCGATTTTGCAAGGTTTTGGGAGAAACAATTTTGATTCCTCTTTTTAAAGCATTGTTTATAAACGGACGAATATCAATTTCTGTTCCCATGGGTAAATAAGCATGAACTACTTTTGCTTTTCGTTCTATGACTAGTTTTTCTAGTTCAGCACAAATCCAAAGATCATACTCTTTTTTTGCTTCTGATTTATTTTTAGCGCGTTTTTGATACATCTCTTTTCTCAATGCATCTTTTTGCTCTAAAATCGGTTTCATTGGCTTTAAAATTTTACTCAAATATAGATGAAATTCAATAAAATGACATTTAATAATATCTTCATTTTTGTATATTGCTATCCTAAATACTACTATGATTTTCTGGCAACAACTTTTAACGCAATTACAACAAGATAAAAAAGTATACCTTTTAACGGTTATCGAAAATTTTGGAAGTTCTCCTGGTAGAAAAGGATTTAAAATGCTGGTATCCGATGATGGATTTATTTTTGGTTCTGTTGGTGGCGGCGTGATGGAATTTACCTTAGTAGAAGAAGTTAAAGCATTGCTTCAAAAAGAAAAACAACCTATTTTTTCAAAAAAACAAATCCATCAAGGAAAGGGAAAAGACAAATCTGGAATGATCTGTTCTGGAGAACAAACGGTCGTTTTTCACCCTCTACAAAATTATGACATTCCACTTATAGCAAGCATCCTAAAAGCAATTGAAAATAACACATCTCAAACACTTTGTTTTTCTCCAAATAAAATAGCTTTTACTCAAGACACCATTACAGACAAATACAAAACGGAGATTCTGTCTGAAAACGACTGGTCTTTTAAAGAAAATATTGGTTTTAAAGAAACGCTCTATATTGTTGGTGGCGGACATGTTGGTTTGGCGGTTTCTCAACTTTTTAAGCAATTAAATTTTCATGTGGTTGTGTTTGACAATAGAGACAACTTAAACACTTTAGAAGCAAATACTTTTGCACATCAAAAACAAGTAATTGATTATACTACAATTGAGGATTTTATCAAAGAAGGAAACGATAGTTATGTGGCAATTATGACCAATAAATACACAGATGACAAATTGGTGTTGAGTAAAATCATCAAGAACACCTATGCATACATCGGTGTTTTAGGAAGCAAAGCCAAACTAAAAACCATGTGGGAAGTGTTGCAAAAAGAAGGTTTTACTCAAAATGAATTGGACCAAGTTTATGCTCCTATTGGATTGCATATTAAAAGTGAAACTCCAGAAGAAATTGCAGTAAGCATTGCCGCAGAAATCATACAAGCTAAAAACACTCCAAAATCATGAAATTAGATATTAAATTTGTTCGTTCACATTTTCCTGCCTTTACAGAACCTACTTTAAAAGGGTGGGCTTTTTTTGAAAATGCCGGTGGTTCTTATCCTTGCAAGCAGTTTATAAATCGCTTGACCGATTTTTATATGAAAAACAAAGTGCAAGTCAATTATCCATATCCTGCTTCAACCTTAGCAGGACAATTAATGGATGCTTCTTATCAAAGATTTGCAGATTACTTAGATGTTGATGCTTCAGAAATTCATTTTGGACCCTCTACCACGCAAAACATTTATGTGTTAGCAAACGCCATGCGACCAATGTGGAAAGACGGAGATGAAATTATTGTTTCTTGTCAAGATCATGAAGCCAATGCTGGTGCTTGGAGAAGGTTAGAAAAGCAAGGCATTACAATTGTGGAGTGGCATGTAAATTCCGAAACCGGTTTATTAGAACTAGATACTTTAAAATCGTTGTTTTCTGACCGCACAAAAATGGTGGCCTATCCACATTGTTCTAATGTAATTGGACATGTAAATCCAGTAAAAGAAATTAGTAAAATGGTTCGTAAAGTAGGTGCGCTATCTGTTGTAGACGGAGTTGGTTTAGCGCCGCATGGTTTTCCAAATATCAAAGAGTTGGGAGCAGATATTTATCTTTTTTCGCTCTATAAAACCTTTGGACCACATTTAGGGTTGATGTATGTTGCTAAAGAATTGGCTGTTAAAATGGAAAATCAATCGCATTATTTTAAAGAAGGCATTCTAAAAAGCATGCTGACTCCTGCTGGACCCGATCATGCCCAAATTGCAGCTGCAAGTGGAGTAATAGATTATTTTGATACTATTTATGAACATCATTTTGATACAAAAGCTACTCCCACGGAAAGAAATACTGCCATCAATCGTTTGTTTCTAGAACACGAAAACACCTTATTAAATCATTTATTAGCGTTTTTAAGGTCTAGAGATGATATTCAAATAGTTGGACCTAATACTATTGAAAATAGAGCTCCCATTGTTTCCATCATCCCAAAAAATAAAAAAATAAAAAGAGTCTATGCCGACTTAACTAAACACAAATTAATGTTAGGTATTGGGCATTTTTACGCGGTTAGACCTCTACAAGACATGAACATTGACGAGCAAACCGGGGTGATACGAATTTCATTTTTACACTATACCAGCATGGAAGATGTTGAGCAATTAATCAACGGATTGAAAGATGCTCTAAGTGAATAGAAGATTCAAATTTCTAAAATCTTTAAAAGTTAATACAACAAAACATCCCTAAAGGCAATGAATTAGTATATTCGTATAGTTCTAATATATAAAAACTAAATGATGGAATATAGACGCTTAGGAAAATCTGGATTAAAAATCTCTGCTTTATCACTGGGATCTTGGGTAACTTTTGCAAGCAAGTTCAGACAGAAGATGCAAAAATACTGTTGAAAACTGCCTATGATGCAGGAGTAAATTTCTTTGACAATGCTGAAGGATATGAAGCTGGGAAATCAGAAAAAATCATGGGTGAAGCTATAAAAAATTTGGGCTTATCTCGTGATACATTTGCAGTTTCCTCAAAAGTCTTTTGGGGTGGTACACAAAAAATGCAGCTAGGATTGAGTGCTAAACATGTACGTGATTCATGTGATTTAGCACTTAAGCGACTTCAAGTTGAATACTTAGATCTTTACTATTGCCATCGCCCTGATATTGACACCCCTATTGAAGAAACCTTACGTGCCATGCACAACTTAATTCTTCAAGGTAAAATCATCTATTGGGGAACTAGTGAATGGTCTGCTCAGTAGATTACACAAGTGCATGCAGTCGCACAAGCTCATGGACTTACTCCTCCTGCGATGGAACAACCTCAATACAATCTTTTACATAGAGGCAAGGTGGAGTCAGAATTTTTACCCCTTTATGAAAACTATGGTCTAGGCACCACCATCTGGTCTCCTCTTGCTAGCGGAATACTAACTGGTAAATACAACGATGGAGTGCCATCTGATAGCCGTTTGAATTTACCGGATTATGAATGGCTAAAAGAATTATGGTCAAATGAAGAAGGAAAACAAAAAATTGAAAAAGTTCGAGAATTAACTAAGCTGTCAAAAGAATTAGGTATAAGCATGACACATTTATCAATTTCATGGTGCTTAAAAAACCCTAATGTTTCTACAGTTATTTTAGGTTCGTCACGTTTAAATCAACTTGAAGACAACTTGAAATCACTAGATGTGATTGATAAACTAACTCCAGATGTAATGGTAAAAATTGAAGCAATTATCGACAATAAGCCCGCTGGTCCAGAGCGATTTGGACAGTAATGAATTGCAAACCAATCCACTTATAAATATGTCTACATACAATCCCACAATTTTTAAAGACTAATTAAGCTCAATATGAATTATTTTTTAGATGCACTAAAAAGTTATGCCGATTTCCATGGGAGATCAAGTCGAAAAGAATTTTGGCTATTTGCATTATTTGGGCTCTTTATTTTCCCATTTACTTTAATTTTAATTGAAGAATCTTTCTTTTATATATATAGCCTATTCATTTTGATACCTACCCTAGCTATTTTAACAAGAAGACTCCACGACACTGGGAAAAATGGAGCTTTTTTATTTCTTTTATTGATACCTTACTTCGGGTTATTAATTGTTTTAATTTTATGTCTTCAAGAAGGAGACATTGACACCAACGCTTATAGTCCTGAACCTGAAGACAGTAAAAATCGCAGACCTAACCACTTCAAAAACCATGGCTCTTATTCTAAAACTGCTGAATTGAATCAAGAGTATCTAGTAAAACAGCAAAATATCAATACTCAAGGGTCAATAAAAAAGAAAGGCTACGGGTGTATATTCGCATCGAGCGGTGTTTTATTAGGAGGTATTGTTGGTGGATTTATCGGTGTCAATATTGGTCTTTCTAAAGGATATACTGGAGGAGATTCTATAGGAACTGTTTTGTTTGGAATCATGGGAGTACCCATTGGTGCTATTCTAGGATTGGCAGCTGGTGTAATTTTAGGAAGTAAAAAAAAGAACTAATACATTCATAATATTACAATAGTAAAAAAGATGCTCTATGCTAATAAAATAATTAAGTTTGTTTCTAAACTTAAAAAAGATAACTTCGCTAACTGCTGATATAAATCATTAAAACGGATTCATATCAAAATGCATTAGCGAAACATAAAAAACCTTTATCAAATTGATGAAGGTTTTTATTTTACCTTTATTGGAATGAGAACATTCCCTGTTACCTTAAATTTTGCATTTTTAAACTTTGGTGGGCCCATAAATCCTGTTGCATTATTAGAA
>JALQYN010000054.1 GCA_023254055.1 Polaribacter sp. | reverse complement strand
TTATTTGTAAAAATCTTGCTCGTTCACTTTAATTGTTGTTAATTCAACGGTATGCCCGTCTGGATCTTTTGTGTAAATAGAATCAAAGTAATGATGATCTTGGATGGTAAATTCCAAATTCAATTCGATATATTTCTTTTTAGCTTTCTCAAAATTTTCTTTTGTGACATTAAAAGCGAAATGGTCAATTTTCACATTTCTTGAAGTAGGTTCAAGTTTCGTATCAGTTGTATTGGCGGGGAACAATGCAATTCCTGATTTTCCGGAAAGTAAAAAGATAGGAAAGTCTCCCCATTCGGGTAATTGATATCGTTTTAGTCCCAATACTTTTTTATACCACGCTGCAGAAACTTCCACATCAACAACTCGAATGGCTACGTGGTCTAAAAATTCAATATCTATTTGATGTTCTTTTTTTTGCATTCTTCAAATTTTTAAAACTTTTTTATCAGCAATCTTTTCCATAATTATAGCAATATCAATTCTTGTTGCAATGCTGTAGGAGACGTTTCAAAGGCTTATATGTTTTTTTTATTTTTTAATTCTGTTTCGATCAGCTCTAGAATGTTAAGGATACGTTTTTTAAGAGTTGTACTCTCTTCATTTCCATTAAGACTGATGTTTAATGTATTGGCAATGGCTCCTTCTAATTTTCTATTGCTCAGAATTTTATAACTACTTATAGTATTCAGTGAACTTCCAAATTCTGGATAAATCTTCGTAGTCATGGTTGTGTCTAACTTCCAAGAATTATCTAACCCATTTTTATAGGATAGGTCATATAAATCTCTAGTAATTCCAATATCGTTAAATAAAGGACGTATAATTTCATGAATCATCATTTGCGCAATTTCTTCTTGTTCTTGAACAGCAATTAAATCAGATGTCCAGCTCGATAATAGCTTTTTGAGTTTTTGATTGCGAATAAGACGAAGACTACCAGAAGAAATTAAATCATTTTGAATTGGATCAAAAGTGGGATCATTATTGACGCCACTCAAAAATAAAAGAACACTATCTCTTCCAATTATCTTGGGTGTTTCCATATACTTTAGAACCTTAAGACTACAATTAATAACGGTATTTCTCAGTTGCATTTTAGCTTCTAGTTGCTCAAGATTGGCAGTATATTCTTCTTGCAGTTGCATAAGGATAGCATACTCTCTTATTCTGTCTTTCCGTCTTTCATTCCAATTGTTAATAGAAAGTGCGATTAATATTCCGATAACCACTAGTATTATTTCTCCAATGGCATATTTCAAATACTTTCCAGTTTTATTTTCCATTAGTAAGTTTTGTCGAATTTTTCTAAAGAATTTAATCATTGATTTTTAGTGTTATTTTATTTCTTTAGAGATTTAACTTTTATACTTGTGAGGTTTCTTACTTGTTTTTTACGTAAATCAATTTGTGTTTACTCTTGGTATTATCTCGTTGTTCTAGCTCAAACTTTCCAATCGATTTAATTAAAGGGGTAAGCTTTTCAAAGCCATAATTTCTTGAATCAAAATTGGGTTGTTTTTTCTGAAGTAAGCTACCCACATCACCCAAAAACGCCCATCCTTCTTCGTCAGACAAGTCTGATATTGTAGTAGAGATCATCGAAATTACTTTGGGTGTAATTTTGTCAATGCTTTCTTTTGAGCTGTCCTTTTGGTTAGTATTGTCTTTCTTTTCGGTTTGTTTTCTAATGATTTCGATATAAATAAACTTATCGCAGGCAACAATAAATGGATTTGGTGTTTTTTTCTCACCTATTCCAATGACTTGCAAACCAGCTTCCCTTAACCTAGTTGCTAGTTTTGTAAAATCACTATCACTAGAAACAAGACAAAATCCGTTCACTTTTTCTGAATATAAAATGTCCATGGCATCAATAATCATCGCAGAGTCTGTGGCATTCTTACCTGTTGTATATGCGTATTGCTGAATAGGAGTTATAGCGTTTTGAAGCAATAAATTTTTCCATTTTGATAAATGTGGACTCGTCCAGTCTCCATAAATTCTTTTTATGGTTGGGTTTCCATACTTGGCAATTTCTTCCATCATTTCCTTTACATGAGCAGAAGGGATGTTGTCTCCATCTATCAGTACGGCTAAATTTAAATTTTGATTCATAGCTTTGTGAGTTTTTTATGCGAAAAAACGCATTTTGAAGCTAGCCAAGTTACCAAAAAATAAGTTTAGATTCAAGTCTGTTACTTTAAACCTCTAATCTAACAGAAAACCTTAGATATTAACATTTTTTATTTTAAAAAATGGCAAAAATAATAAGAGTTTTCAATACCTTTATCATTCTGTTATTTTAAAAACCATAAGCCAAAAAATGAAGTTAAAACTAGAAAAACCTATTGTATTTTTCGATTTAGAAACTACAGGTATTAATATAGGAACAGATAAAATTGTAGAAATAGCTATTTTAAAAGTATTTCCAAATGGGAATAAAGAAAGTAAAACATGGTTGGTAAATCCAGAAATTGAAATTCCAAAAGAAGCATCTGATATTCATGGAATTACAAACGAACAAGTAGTAACAGAACCAACTTTTAAAGAATTAGCACCAAAGATAAACGAACTTATTGCAGGATGTGATTTAGCAGGTTTTAATTCAAATCGTTTTGACATTCCGTTATTGGCAGAAGAGTTAATGCGTGCCGGTATAGATTTTGATATGAGTAATAGAAAGGCAATTGATGTGCAGGTTATTTTTCATAAAAAGGAGCAAAGAACCTTAAGTGCTGGATATCAATTTTATTGTGGAAAAGAATTAGAAGGTGCTCATGGAGCTGAGGCAGATACCAATGCAACCTATGAGATTTTATTGGCACAGATAGAGAAATATGATGATATTGGGAGTTCTGTTGATGCTTTAAGCGAGTATTCATCACATGGAAAAAGAGCAGATTTTGCTGGTTTTATTTTGATGAATGAAGAAGGAGAAGAAATGTTTTCTTTTGGTAAATATAAAGGAAGAACCGTAGAAGAAGTATTTAAAGAAAATCCAGGATACAATGCTTGGATGCAAAATGCAGATTTTCCATTGTATACTAAAAAAGTTTTGCGAGAAATAAAAGAACGCATGTCGACACCAAAAGATACGTTGACAGATGAAGAAAAACTAAATGCTTTACAGCAAAAATTTAATTTAAGATAAATGTTTACAGCATATAACAATTTACCGGACAACTCTAGAGTTTGGATGTATCAATCTGATAGAGCTTTTACAAAACAAGAAGTCGATTATATTTCTGAGAAAGCAAGAGTGTTTATTGAGCAATGGACAAGGCATGGTGATAACTTAAAAGGTTCGTTTACTATAAAATATAATCAGTTTTTAATCTTAGCTGTAGATGAAAGTTTTAACAATGTTTCTGGTTGTTCTATTGATGCTTCTGTTCGTTTTGTAAAGGAATTAGAAAATGAATTGAACATTGATTTAATGAATAAAATGAATGTTTCTTTTAAAGATGGAGACCATATCAATATTGTAAAATTGTCCGATTTTCAGCAGTTTGCAAAAGAACAAAAAATCACTAAAGAAACAGTAGTTTTTAATAATATGGTGCAAACCAAAGAAGAGGTAGAGAATAATTGGGAAGTTCCAGCTAGTAAAAGCTGGCATAATCGTTTTATAAGTTAATTGTATGAGAAATATAGTAAGTTTTCTTTTTGTCTTTTGTGTATTTTTTTTACAAGCACAATCAAATGATCCACTTCAAACAAAAGATAAAGATTCACAAGAGAAATGGGTAAATGCCATCATTGATAAAATGACTAATGAAGAAAAAATTGGTCAATTATTTATGGTACAAGCTTATTCTACAAATGATACGGTTAATGAAAAAGTAGTAGAAGAAATGATTCAGAAATACCATGCAGGAAGTTTAATTTTTATGCAAGGAACTCCAAAAAAACAAGCTGAATTAACAAATAGATACCAAGCAATGTCTAAATATCCTCTATTGGTTGCACTCGATGCAGAATGGGGTTTAGACATGCGTTTGAAAAATGCATTTCGATTTCCGTGGAATATGACCCTTGGTGCTGTTAGAGATAACTCTTTGATTGAAGAATTTGGAGAACGAATTGGAGAGCAATGTAAACGGTTAGGGATTCACATTAATTTTGCTCCGGTTGTAGATATCAATATCAATCCAAAAAATCCTATTATTGGAAATCGTTCTTTTGGAGAAAACAAAAATAATGTAACAGATAAAGCCATTGCTTTTACTCGAGGTATGCAGAGAATGGGTGTTATGGCAAACGCAAAACATTTTCCTGGTCATGGAGATACAGCAGCAGACTCACATCATACATTACCTGTTATAAATTTTGATGCTACTCGGTTAGATACGTTAGAATTGTATCCGTATTATAAATTATTTAAAGAGAATTTAGGAAGTGTAATGACAGCACATTTAAGCATTCCTAAATTAGAGCCAAATATAAAACTACCATCATCTTTGTCAAAAAGAATAACTACCGGTTTATTAAAAGAAAAAATGGGTTTTAAAGGATTGATTATAACCGATGGTTTAAATATGAAAGGCGCTGCTGATTTTGCGACGTCTAAAGAAATTAACTTAGAAGCTATTTTAGCGGGGAATGATCTCTTGTTAATTCCACACGAAGTTCCGGCTACAATGGAATTTTTCAAGAAGGCAATTCAAGATAAAAAATTAAGCATTGAAAGATTGGATGAATCTGTGCGTAAAATTTTAAAAGCCAAGTATTGGTCGGGATTGCAAAATTACAAACCGATAGATTTAAATAACCTACATGAAGATTTAAATACTAAAGAAGATGAAATTTTACATAGAAAATTAGTTAAAAATTCAATTACGGTATTAAAGAATCATGAGAATATCATTCCGATTCAAAAATTAGAAAAACAGAAAATCGCTTATGTAAAAATTGGAGAGGATGATAGTACACCATTCCTAAAAATGCTAAATAATTATGCAAAAGTTGAGGTGGTTTCTGCTGAAAACACGACTGCTTTATTAGCAAAACTAAAACCCTATAATTTAGTAATTATTGGTTATCACACATCGAATGATCATCCTTGGAAAGGGTTTAAATTTAAAAATGAAGATCTTTCTAAAATTGAGCAAATAGCAAAAAATAATAAAGTGATTTTAGACATTTTCGCAAGTCCCTATAGCTTATTGGATGTCAAATCATTTGAGAATATAGAAGGTTTGGTAGTCTCTTATCAAAATAGTACGATAGCTCAAGAAATTTCTGCGCAACAATTATTTGGTGCCATAGAAACTAAAGGAAAGTTACCCGTTTCTATTAATAATTTTTTTAAAGAAGGATTTGGTTTATATACTTCATCACTTAGTAGATTGCAATATGGAATTCCAGAAGAAGTTAAAATGTCTTCTATCAAATTGGCAGAAATTGATGTGTTGGCAAATGAAGTGATTAAAAAAAAAATGACACCCGGAATGCAAATTCTGGTAGCAAGATCTGGCAAAGTAATTTATCAGAAAAGCTTTGGGTTTCATACCAATGATTCGCTTTTAAAAGTTAAAAACTCTGACATTTACGATGTTGCTTCTTTGACTAAAATTTTAGCAACATTACCAATGGTTATGAAAGCTGAAGGCGAAGGGAAAATCAAAATTACAACAGAGTTAAAAGAATTATTACCCGAGTTAAAACACACAAATAAAGATACCATAACGCTTAAAGAAATTTTATCTCACAATGCAAGATTAAAAGCGTGGATTCCTTTTTATAAATTGATTCAAGATAGTGTTACCGGGAAAAATTTCCCGAACTATTATCATACTAAAAAATCTAAAAAATTTGGAATTGAAGTTGCAAAAAACATGTACTTGCAATCTGCTTTTAAAGACACTATTCTCAATCAAATTAAAAAGGTAGAACAACGAGAAGTGTCTGGTTATAAGTATAGCGATTTGGGGTATTATATTTTAAAAAGATCCCTAGAAAAAAAATACAAAAAACCTTTAAATAAACTAGTTGATGAAAACTTTTATGCATCATTAGGGGCTAATAGAACAGGTTATTTACCACTAAGTAAATTTCCGAAAAGCGAAATAGTTCCTACAGAAAAGGATGACTATTTTAGGCATCAATTGTTGCAAGGATATGTTCACGATATGGGAGCAGCTATGTTAGGTGGAGTTGGTGGTCATGCAGGTGTTTTTGCAAACGCCAATGATGTTGCCAAGATTATGCAAATGTATTTGCAAAATGGATATTACGGAGGTAAAAGATATTTAAAGAGTGCTACTGTTAAAAAGTTTAACAAACGATATTATGAAGGTGAAAAAATAAGGCGAGGTCTAGGTTTTGATAAACCGCAATTAGATCCAGAAGTTGAATCTACCTGTGGCTGTGTTTCTGATGAAAGTTTTGGACATAGTGGTTTTACAGGAACCTATACTTGGGCAGATCCTAAAAGTAGAATTGTATATGTTTTTTTATCGAATAGAGTGTATCCGACAATGGAAAATAATGGTTTGATTAAAGAAAATATAAGAACAAAAATTCAGCAAATTATTCAAGATGCTCTTCAGTTGGAGTTGTAGAAAGTTTGCTGTACAACAATTGCAATAAGATTGTTGTTGCCAAATAGATAGTAGCAAATTCTAGGGTGTAAAATTTGTAAATCATCAAAGCTTGAAGTAGATAGAAAATCGGAAAAAGGCTGATGCCTAAACCAGCTCTAAATGTGTCTACAAATTCAGTTTCATCAATTTTTTTTGAAAGTATTTTCCAAATAACCCAAGGAATGATGCTGTTTAAAACAATCAAAAAGTAGAAAGGTTTTGCAAAATTAGAGTCTTTTTTACAGCTTTTTATATTGCCTGTTTTAATGCTTTTGTTTATGGTGTTAACTTCTGTAAAGTCTACATTATTAGTGTTTAATTTGTTTAAAAGAGAGTTGTAGTTTTCATCTGCAGGGATATGAACAGACAATTCTTTTAATTGCTTAGAAACCTCTTCTTTTATGCTAGCAATAGATTTATTAAGCTCATTTGGATTGTAATATTGATTTGCTAAAATAGGACTGCCATAGTGTATAGCAACTTTACAAGGAAAATTTCCTGTATTTTGATAGGTAATTCCAACTGGGATAACCGTAACTTTTAATTCTGGATATTTTTCAAAAGCTCCAAAAAGAATTCGAGTAAATCCTTTGCTTAAATTCCGAACAGTTCTCCTTTTATCGTGACTCCCTTCAGGAAAAATCATTAAAGCACTTTGCTTGTTTAAAATTTCATAACAATCATTAAAAACTTCTGCATTTTTTGAGAGCTCTTGTACACCATCTCTAATTCTATATATGGGCATTAAATTTAATGTAGCAAGTAGTTTTTTGATTAACGGTTTTTTAAAAACAGCTGCTCTAACTAAGTAATGCGTAATTCTAGGAGTATTTGTGGTAACTAAAAGTGGGTCTAACAACCCGTTTGGATGATTTACAGCAAAGAGCACAGCACCTTTTTTTGGTATATTTTCTTTACCAACAATCTTTATTTTTTTGGTATAAAAAAATAAACCTGTTTTAATATAAATTTTAAAAAAGTTGTACCAAAGTTTTTTCAAAAAAATGAAATTTTAAAATCCTTGTGCTATTTTTTTAAGTTTTTGAGTGTCTAATAAAGAAATATTTTTTCCTTTTAAAGAAATAATTTCATCTTTTTTAAATTCAGACAATAATCGGATAGCAGATTCAGTAGCAGTACCTATTATGTTAGCAATATCTTCTCTCGACAAGTGAATATTTAAAACATTGTCTATGTTACTGCCAAATTTTTCGTTTAAGTTTAAAAGCATTTCGGCTAAACGTTGTTTCACCGTTTTTTGTGCCATATCTACAATAAGATTGTCTGCGTTTTTTAAAGAGAGAGCCATGTCTTTTAAGACATTCATAGAAAAATCAGAGTTTTGTTTTAAATCTTTAATGATTTCATCTCTTGGGATAAAACAAATCTCCATGTCATTAATAGCTGTAGCTTTTAAGTTTGAAATTTCGTCACTAATTAAACTACGTTCTCCTAAAATATCTCCTTTATTTACTAAATGAATAATTTGTTCCCTTCCATTAGAACTCATTTTAGAAACTTTACAAACACCATCACTAATGCAGTAAACACCATTTAGATGCTCTCCTTCATCAAAAATTACTTCTCCTTTTTTTATTTTTCTAGAAGTTTTACAAGAAGATATTTTAATAAGTTCCTCTTTAGATAAACTATTTAAAGAATTAAGTTGTCTAACTATACATTGCTCGCACTTACTCATTTTTCTAAAACAATTATTAAATTCAAATATAAGCATAAACTGACAAATATCATGTTATAAAATAAAGTTATCTTAGATATTTGTTTAGGCATTTAGAGTAAATAATATGAGTAATTTGTTATGTTATCATTGTGGTAATATTTGTGATAATACATTAATTGCAATAGAGGATAAGTTTTTTTGTTGTAATGGATGTAAAACCGTTTTTGAGATTTTCTCTGAAAATGATTTAACTTGTTACTACGATTTTGAAAAAAATCCTGGTGCAATTCCAGAAGAAATTCAAGGGAAATACGATTTTTTAGCCAATCAAAAAATTGTAGAAAAACTCCTCGAATTTAATGATAATAACAAGCAAGTAGTTTCATTGTACATTCCACATATTCATTGTAGTTCTTGTATTTGGGTGTTAGAAAACTTGCATAAGCTTCAAAAAAACATCATTGCTTCTCAAGTAAACTTCCCTAAGAAAACAATTAGAATTACATTTAATTCAGAGCTGTCAAGTTTAAAAGAAATTGTCTTGCTTTTAAGCTCTATTGGTTATGAGCCCTTTATTAGTTTAGAAGATTATGAAGTTGGAAAAAAGAAAGTAGATAGAACTTTAATATATCAATTAGCAATTGCTGGATTTGCCTTTGGAAATGTAATGTTTTTATCGTTTCCAGAATATTTTGAAGTAAACGAATTTTGGCTAGATCAATACAAACCTGTTTTTAGATGGTTGATGTTTTTCTTCTCATTGCCAGTCGTTTTTTATTCAGCTAAAGATTATTTTATATCTGCTTACAAAGGGCTAAAATCTAACTTATTAAATATAGATGTTCCTATTGCACTTGGAGTTTCTGTCTTATTTATAAGAAGCACAATAGAAATAATTTTTAATCTAGGATCTGGTTTTTTAGACAGCCTAACAGGTCTTGTTTTCTTTTTGTTGATAGGAAAATTTTTTCAACAAAAAACCTATAGTTTTTTATCTTTTGAACGAGACTTTAAATCGTATTTCCCCATAGCAGTAACCAAAATAAATACGGATACCTCTGAAGAGAACACACAGATTTATGATGTAAAGAAAGGAGATAGACTGTTAATTAGAAACAACGAATTAATTCCGGTTGATGGCATTTTAATAAATGGAGATGCAACTATTGATTACAGTTTTGTAACTGGAGAATCTGTTGCTGTTGAGAAAAAATCTGGAGATAAAATTTTTGCGGGAGGAAAACAGCTCAACGGAATTATAGAAATGGAAGTATTAAAGTCTGTATCTCAAAGTTACTTAACACAATTGTGGAGCAACGATGTTTTTAGTAAAGAAAGTGTCTCTAAATTTAAATCTCTAACAGATACCATTAGCAAACGATTTACCATTTTTGTTCTCTCAATTGCAACGATAGCAACCATTTTTTGGTTGTTATATGATTCAAACAAAGCATTAAATGTCTTTACAGCAGTTTTAATTATTGCTTGTCCCTGTGCCATTGCTTTAGCAGCACCATTTACTTTGGGTAATTTATTAAGAATCTTAGGAAAGAAAAAATTCTACCTAAAAAATGCTGCGGTCATAGAAAAATTAGCCGCAATAGATACTATAATTTTTGACAAAACAGGTACGTTAACGTCAACTAAAAAAAATGAAATTTCCTATATAGGTAAATCACTATCTGCACAAGAAGAGGAGGTGTTGCAAAATGCAATACGCATCTCTAACCACCCATTAAGTAGAATGTTGTATGACTCTTTTGATGTGATTAAACAAGTGGAATTAGATACATTTCAAGAGGTTGTAGGAAAAGGAATTGAAGCGAGCTTGAACCAAACTTTAATTAAAATAGGTTCTCAATTGTTTGTGGAAAATTGCCCAACAGACAATCAATTTGAAACAGCAATTCATATCAGTGTAAATGGTAATTATTACGGTAAATATGTATTTAAAAATTCGTACAGAAAATACATGAAGCAATTATTTACTAAATTACAAAGCAGTTATAATTTATCAATTTTATCAGGAGATAATGAAGGTGAAAAAGAATATTTAGCAAAGAGATTGCCTAAAAAAGTTCAGTTTTTATTCAATCAAAAACCAGAAGATAAATTAGAATATATAAAATCATTACAAGCAAAAGGAAATAAAGTTTTAATGATTGGCGATGGTTTAAATGATGCTGGAGCTTTGGCTCAAAGTAATGTGGGAATCTCGTTATCGGAAAACATAAACGTTTTCTCACCTGCCTGCGATGCCATTTTAGATGCTAGTAAATTTAAAAACATCAAGACATATTTAGGGTTGTCTAAGAAAGCAATTCAAGTTATTAAATACAGTTTTGTATTGTCTTTATGTTATAATGTTATCGGGTTGTATTTTGCTGTTACAGGACAGTTACAACCAGTAATCGCTGCTATTTTAATGCCGTTGAGTTCAATTACAATTGTAGTTTTTACAACCGTAATGACCAATATTTTAGAAAAAAAATTAAAAGATTAAGTTATGAGTGTTCATATAGATGCAAAACCGGGAGATATTGCAGAATCTATTTTATTACCAGGTGATCCACTAAGAGCAAAATGGATTGCAGAGACCTTTTTAGACAATGTGATTTGTTATAATAAAGTTCGTGGAATGTTAGGGTTTACTGGAACGTATAAAGGAAAAAAAGTGTCGGTTCAAGGAACAGGAATGGGAATTCCGTCTGCATTAATTTATGCGAATGAATTGATAACACAATTTGGAGTAAAGAACTTAATTCGCGTTGGCTCTGCAGGTTCGTATCAAAAAGACATAAAGATTAGAGACATTGTTTTTGCAATGGCAGGGTCTACAACATCTGGAATAAATGCACAGCGATTCCATGGTGCAAGTTATGCGCCAACGGCTAGTTTTGAGCTTTTTGATAAAGCTGTCATTTCAGCTAAAGAAAGAAATATACCTATTAAAGCAGGAAATGTGTTAAGCTCTGATGAGTTTTATACCGATAATTTTGAAGATTACAAACATTGGGCAGAATTTGGTGTGTTATGTGTAGAAATGGAAACAGCAGGTTTGTATACGACAGCTGCTAAACACAATGTAAATGCTTTGTCTATTTTAACCATTTCAGATAGTTTAGTGACCAAAGAAAGAACTACCGCAGAAGAAAGAGAACATACATTTAAAGAAATGGTTTTAATCGCTTTAGATACAATTTAAGAATGAGTTCATTAATTCAAAAGTACAATATACCTGGCCCAAGATATACAAGCTATCCAACGGTTCCCTATTGGGATAAAAAAGGAATCTCTAAAGAAAATTGGACTGTAAGTTTTCGAAAATCATTTATAGAAAGTAACCAATCAGAAGGAATTAGTCTCTACATTCATTTACCTTTTTGTGAAAGCTTGTGTACATTTTGTGCATGTCATAAACACATCACTAAAAGACACGAAGTAGAAGAAGATTATATTGATACGGTTTTAAAAGAATGGAAATTATATGTTGATCTTTTGGAAGAAAAACCAATGATTAAGGAAATTCATTTAGGTGGCGGAACACCCACATTTTTTTCAAGCCAACAACTCAAAAAATTGATAGATGGATTGTTTGTGTATGCCGAAAGGCATGCTGAGTATGAATTTAGTTTAGAAGGGCATCCCAACAATACAACCAAAGAGCAATTGCAAACTTTGTACGATTTAGGATTTACCAGAATTAGTTTTGGCGTACAAGATTATGATCCAATGGTACAAAAAGCAATTCATAGAGTTCAGCCTTTTAAGAATGTAGAAAATGTAACAAAATGGTCTAGAGAAATAGGTTTTACATCTGTAAGTCACGATTTAATTTTCGGATTGCCTTTTCAAACCAAAGAAAACGTTATTGAAACCATAGAAAAAACAAAAGTGTTGCAACCAGATCGAATTTCTTTTTATAGTTATGCACATGTTCCTTGGGTTAAAGGAGTTGGGCAACGTGGATTTAATGAAAAAGATTTACCAAAAGATGAAGACAAAAGAGAGTTGTATGAAGTAGGAAAAAAATTATTTGCTGAGTTAGGTTATGTAGAAATAGGCATGGATCATTTTGCATTAAAAACAGATTCTTTGTACAAAGCAACACAAGACAAAACATTGCACAGAAATTTTATGGGTTATACAGCTAATAAAACTCAGTTAATGATTGGACTTGGAATGTCTTCTATTTCAGATTCTTGGTATGCGTTTGCACAGAATGTAAAAACCGTAAAAGAATATCAAAAATTGGTAAATCAAGGAGAAATCCCTATTTTTAGAGGACATTTACTTTCAGAAGAAGATTTAATTGTTCGCAAACACATTGTAAACCTTATGTGTCATTTTAAATCAAGATGGAATTTAGAAGAAAAAGAAATTGTTGATTTAAAAAAGCAAACAGCGTTGTTATTTGAAATGGAACATGATGGTTTGGTCATTTTAAAAGAAGACTCTATTGTGGTTCCAGAACACGCAAGACCTTATGTTCGTAATATCTGTATGGCTTTTGATATGCATTTGCAAAAAAACAAACCAGAGACGCAATTGTTTTCAATGACCATTTAAATTTTTATAGAAAAAAAATTAAAAGATGACAAAAGTCATATTAATTATAAACGAGTCCTTTTAAATTTGGGATTCAAATCAGGCAAGGTATGAGCGTTATTTATTTACTTCTTACACTAAGTATTTTAGTGGCTTTAGTGTTTCTTATAGCATTTATTTATTCAGTGAAAAAAGGACAATATGACGATTCATATACGCCTTCAGTTCGTATGTTATTTGACGATGAACTTGTAAAAGAAAAAAAGAAAACTAACTTAAAAACAGATACTAACACAATTTAATTATGGAAATGCAACAATTTTATTACGACAACAAAATCGTAAAGAAGTTTATCTACGCAACACTACTTTGGGGTATTGTTGGTTTTAGTGTAGGATTGCTTCTTGCGTTTATGTTCTTATTCCCTAACTTAACAGATAATATATCTTGGTTAAGTTTTGGTCGTTTAAGACCATTGCACACAAATGCAGTAATTTTTGCCTTTGTAGGGAACGCTATTTTTGCTGGAGTTTATTACTCTTTGCAAAGGTTGTTAAAAGCTAGAATGGCAAGTAACTTCTTAAGTAATTTTAACTTTTGGGGTTGGCAATTAATTATTGTTGCTGCTGCAATTACTTTACCATTAGGAATTACCACCTCTAAAGAATATGCTGAACTAGAATGGCCAATTGATATTGCCATTGCTCTTGTTTGGGTTGCATTTGGTGCCAACATGATTTGGACTATTTTGCAAAGAAGACAAAGACACTTATACGTAGCAATTTGGTTTTACCTAGCAACTTTTGTAACAGTTGCCGTATTGCATATCTTTAATAGTTTGGCATTACCAGTAAGTTTCTTAAAAAGTTATTCTGTGTACGCAGGAGTTCAAGATGCACTAGTTCAATGGTGGTATGGTCATAATGCGGTGGCATTTTTCTTAACTACTCCATACTTAGGTTTAATGTATTATTTCATGCCTAAAGCTGCTAATAGACCAGTATACTCCTATAAATTATCCATTATCCACTTTTGGGCTTTGATCTTTTTGTATATCTGGGCGGGCCCACATCATTTATTGTATACAGCTTTACCCAATTGGGCACAAAGCTTGGGTGTGGTTTTTAGTTTTATGTTGATTTTTCCAAGTTGGGGAGGTATGATCAATGGATTATTGACTTTAAGAGGTGCATGGGATAAAGTTAGAGAAGATGTGATTTTGAAATTTATGGTAGTGGCAGTTACTGCATATGGTATGTCAACATTTGAGGGTCCCATGTTGTCATTGAAAAATATCAATGAAAGAATTGGTGGAGGAAGTGGACAAATTAGTGGTGGATTTACTGTAT
>JALQYN010000066.1 GCA_023254055.1 Polaribacter sp. | reverse complement strand
CTTGCGCTAAATTATTATCAAACAATGCTTGATAAAAAATCTTTTGTGTATTTGATTTATGCCAAACATTACTAGGATACTGATAATGTGTTGTGTTAGGGTTAGGTGACCAAGACGTATAAAGAGCCAGAGGTGCAATTGCTGTAGCAACCAAATCTAAATAGGGCGTTAAATCTTCAATAGTTTCATTTCTTTTGGATGCCAATGCTTGCACCAATTTAAATCCAACACCACAACCACACAATTCATCATACGGATAGTTACAATCGGTTCTTTTCGGATTTAAAACAGCTACAGCCTTCGGAATTTCAGCACCTGGCTTGTGATGATCACAAATGATAAAATCGATGTTCTTTTCTGACGCATAGGCAACTTTATCAATGGCTTTGATACCACAATCTAGGGCGATGATTAAAGAAAAACCATTGTCTTCTGCAAAGTCAATTCCTTGATACGAAATGCCATACCCTTCCTCATATCTATCCGGAATGTAGGTAGCTACATTTTTGTAATAGGTTTTTAAATAGGAAGAAACCAACGAAACAGCAGTAGTGCCATCTACATCATAATCGCCATAAATTAAAATGTTTTCTTGGTTGGCAATGGCAGTTTCAATTCTGCTTACCGCAACATCCATATCTTTCATCAAAAAAGGATCGTGTATATCTTCTAATGATGGACGAAAGTATTTTTTAGCGTCATCAAATGTAGAAATTCCTCTATGCAGTAAGATTTCTGCCAAGGGTTTTTCTATAGATAATTCGCTTGCAAGTTGATTAATTTTTTCTTTTTCAGGTTTTGTTTTTAAGGTCCAACGCATAGCAATTTTTTATACTGAAATATTTTCAGCATTTCTTTTTATAGTTTTATTTATTCATTTTCATGCAAATGTATTTGAGTGGTTATTGTAGCAAACTGTCTAAACATTTCCATCACACCGCAATATCTATCTACCGATAAATTTACTGCTTTTGTAATTTTATCTTCTTTTAAATCGGTCCCATAAAAATGATAATCTACATGCACTTTATGATAGTGTTTTGGGTGCTCTTCTGTTAATTCTCCTGCTACTACAATTTTAAAATCTGCTGGCTCTGCACGCATTTTTTTTAATAGAGAATCGACATCTAATCCAGAACAACCTGCTAAAGAAGAAAGCATCAGCGCTTTTGGGCCAAACCCAACTAAATCTCCATGATCTTCTGATGCATCATAAATAATAAACGTATTTCCACTGGGGTTATCTGTTTCTAAAATTCCATTTTTTTTCCAAGATGTGGTTACTGTATTTGTTGCCATTTTATCGTTTGTTTTTACAAATTTACTATAATTAGAATTGTATCAAGCAATCTATTAAAGAATCTAATTGTTTTTTTGTGTGATTTGCATTCAAGACAACTCTATTGATTTTTTTTGTAGTTGCAGGATAATAAAAACTCGTAATTAAAATTTGATTTTTAAATAAATAGTCTGCAATTTCTTCCTTTTCAAAAAAGAAAACAGGGTAGTTTTCTGACATTCGAACCGCCGTTAAATGTTTTAATTTATGGTACACATAAGAACTGTTTTCTTGCAGTTTTTTGAGCTGTTGTTGATAGATTCCTTGCCCGTTTACAAAGGCTTCTAAAAAAGACGGACTCATACCAGCGCAACCAATAAATAACGAATCGGTTTTTATCAAGTTGATAAAATTTGTGCTTCCGGCAATAACACCTCCATTAATACCAAAGGCTTTTCCTAAAGAAGAAACAACAATAAATTCTCTGTTTTTTGCTTTCGGAATTTGAGAAGAAATTCCATTTCCGTTAATACCTAAAACACCCAAACTATGCGATTCATCTATCAAGATATATAGAGTGTTTGTTTCAGAAATGCTGTTTAGAAACTCAAATGAAAAAGGAGTTGTTTCTAAAGATGCAATTGCATCTACAATAATACAAATGGATGTGTTTTTTGCTTTTTTTAATGCAACATTCAGTTCAGTATTTACAAAAACAGGCTGAGCTTCATCTACTAAAATTGCTGGATGTGTTTTGGGCATATAATAAAAAGCATTCACTTTTTTTCTTAATGCGCGCAAGGCAAATTGTCCTGCCAATGTACCTGAAGAAACAGTTACAGCATCTTCTGTATTTAAAAAAGAGCTTAAATAGTGTTCTCCTTTTTGATAGATGTCTAGTTTTAAATTAGCACTTCTAGAACTTCCGTAAGAGGTTCCCCATTTAGAAACACTTTGACTTACCAATTCTTGAAAACTAGGCAATAAAGGGATACCTAAATAAGAAGTCCCGCTAAAAAACAAATATTCTCTATTGTTGATTATTGCGGTTGTGTTTGGTGCTTTTTGTAATTGCATTGTTACAGTAAATGAGCTCCAATTCCGTTTTCATCAGCATAAGAAATTACACCATTTGTAATGCTAATACCAGCTGCAATATCTTCTTTTAAAAGCAAGGAACCATCCATATCTACATAATTTAATAATGGTAATAAATGTGCTATTGCAGAAATTCCGATGCTAGATTCTGTCATACAACCCACCATGGTTTTAAGTCCAAGGCTTTTAGCTTTTTCAAGCATTCTTTTTCCAGGCGTTAACCCACCACACTTGGTTAGTTTTACATTTACACCATGAAATAAACCAACACATTTTTCAACATCACTTTCTACAATACAACTTTCATCAGCTATAATTGGCAAAGCAGAATTTTCAAAAACTTTTTTATAACCTTCAAGATCATCGGCAGGCAAAGGTTGTTCTAAAAACTCTACACCCAACTCTTTTAAGATAAATGAATTTTTGATGGCTTCATCTGCATTCCATCCACAATTGGCATCAATTCTAAAAACGGCATCGGTATGTTTTCTAAGTTCAGTAACAATTTCAATATCATTTTTTGTGCCTAGTTTTATTTTATAAATCGGCCAAGGCAATTCTTTCATTTTAGCAACCATGGTTTCAATCGTGTCAATTCCAATGGTGTAATCTGTCATCGGATTGTTGTCTGTTTTCAACCCCCAAACTTCGTATAATTTTTTACCTTGTTTGCGTGCATACAAATCATTAAACGCCATGTCTAAAGCACATAAAGCAAACATGTTGTTTTTAAATAGCGGTTGTAACTTTTCCCAAAACTCATCCGGAGTAGCATCTGATAACGACTCAATAAACCCTTGGTTTTCGGTAATTTGATCATTCAAATCATCCATTGTAATTTTATAATATGTATTGGAAGATGTTTCTCCAAAACCATGAAAACCTTCATCAATTAATTCTACAATTAATGTTGGTTGTGTATTTCTAGATTCTCTTGAAATGGTAAACGTGTGTTTTAACACTAAATCATAAGAATGTAATTGAAGTTTCATATTTTAAGTTTTGATTAATTAGAAAGTTAAATTTATAAAAATAGATATATTTGAGGCTATAAAAATAGAAAAGATATGCCATTAGTAACACCTTTATCTGCGAATCACGATTTAGAAACAAAAGAATTAGCAGAGTTCTTTAATGAAACCTTAGGTTTTTGCCCAAATTCAGTATTAACTATGCAACGTAGACCTGCCATTTCTAAAGCGTTTATCAATTTAAACAAAGCGGTAATGGCTAATGAAGGACGCGTTACTTCAGCCTTAAAAAGAATGATTGCTTGGGTTTCTAGCAATGCTACAGGTTGTAGATATTGTCAAGCACATGCAATTAGAGCGGCAGAACGTTATGGAGCAGAGCAAGAACAATTAGACAACATTTGGGAATATAAAACGCATGCAGCTTTTTCTGACGCAGAACGTGCAGCATTAGATTTTTCGTTGGCAGCCTCGATGGTTCCAAATGCTGTTGATGAAAACATAAAAACAGCCCTTTATACCTATTGGGATGAAGGTGAAATTGTAGAAATGTTAGGTGTTATTTCTCTCTTCGGATATTTAAATAGATGGAACGATTCTATGGGAACTTCTATAGAAGACGGAGCTGTAGAAAGCGCAGAACAATATTTAGGAAAAACAGGATGGGAAAAAGGGAAACACGCATAAACCCTTTTTCTTAAAGAGAATAAACGCATCATTTATTTCAGAAAGTGATGCGTTTTTTTGTACAGAACCCTTATGTTTTGGGATATTTAACATAAATTTTAACAAATAGATAAAGCCTACTTCGTTATATTTACAACCAACTAATTAATTTTTATACAATGAAAAAAATCTTACACGTTTTAGTGTTGTTTCTTATGGCTTCAACTGCTGTAACAGCACAAAGTAAAGACCCTGTTGTTCAAAACATTATCAATGAGGCAAACAACAACTCTCAATTAGAAAACTTAGCACATGAATTATTGGATGGAATCGGACCAAGATTGGTGGGTACTCCACAAATGAAACAAGCCAATGACTGGGCTGTTGCCAAATACAAATCTTGGGGAATCTCTGCAAGAAATGAAAAATGGGGACAATGGCGCGGATGGGAACGCGGAATTACACATGTAGATATGACCTATCCTCGTGTTAAAAGTTTAAGCGCAACTCAACTAGCTTGGAATCCAAGTACTTCAAACAAAGGAGTTTCTGGAGAAGTTATAATTATTCCAACAATTGCTGATAAAGCAGCGTTTCAACGTTGGTTAAAAACAATCAAAGGAAAAATTGTATTGATTTCAGAAAAGCAAATTACAGGAAGACCAGATTATAACTGGGAAGAATTTGCAACGCCAGAATCATTTGAAAAAATGAAAAAAGAGCGTTCTGCAGCTACGGCAGCTTGGAGAAAAAACATCAGCAATACAGGTTTTAATTCTAGAACCATCATCGCAGAATTAGAAAAAGCAGGTGCAGCAGGATTAGTTGCTTCTAACTGGTCTAGAGGTTTTGGGGTAAACAAAATCTTTAGTGCAAGAACAGAAAAGATTCCAACTATTGATATGGAATTAGAAGATTACGGAATGTTATACAGATTGGCAGAACATGGAAGCAAGCCAGTAATTAATATTGTTGCAAAATCTAAAGAACTAGGTGCTGTAGATAATTTTAATACCATAGCAGAAATTAAAGGAACAGAAAAGCCAAACGAATACATTATTCTTTCTGCACATTTTGATTCTTGGGACGGAGGAACTGGAGCAACAGACAATGGAACAGGAACTTTAGTAATGATGGAAGCAATGCGTATTTTAAAGAAAATGTATCCAAATCCAAAGAGAACCATTTTAGTGGGGCATTGGGGAAGTGAAGAACAAGGGTTAAACGGTTCTAGAGCTTTTGTAGAAGATCATCCAGAAATTGTAAAAAACATTCAGGCTTCTTTTAACCAAGATAACGGAACAGGAAGAGTGGTAAACATTTCTGGTCAAGGATTTTTACATGCATATGATTTTATTGGAAGATGGTTGTCTGCTGTTCCAAGAGATATTACAAAACATATTAAAACTAATTTTCCAGGATTTCCTGGTGGTGGTGGATCTGATTATGCATCTTTCTTAGCTGCTGGTGCTCCAGGATTTAGTTTAAGTTCTTTAAGCTGGTCTTATTGGAATTACACTTGGCACACCAATAGAGATACCTATGATAAAATTGTTTTTGATGATGTACGTAACAATGCAATCTTAACTGCTATTTTAACCTATATGGCTAGTGAAGATCCAGAAAGAACGAATTTAGAAAAAATTAAAATGCCTATTGACCCAAGAACGGGGAAAGCGAGAACTTGGCCAACACCACGTTCTCCGCAAAGAAAAGGTGGAATGTAATTCACAAGAATATAGAAACACAAAAACCTCATCTAATTTAGATGAGGTTTTTTATTTTACTAAATAATGTATGATTTATTCGGTTCTTAATATTTTTTCCATTTTACGTCCTTTTGCCAATTCATCAACCAATTTATCTAAATACCGAGTCTGTCTAGTTATAGTGTTTTCTATTTCTTCAACTCGATAACCACAGATAAGACCTGTAATGAGTTGAGCATTTGGATGTATAGTGGCGTTCTGAAAAAAGGTTTCGAATGTCACTTTGCTTTCTATAAGCTCGAGTAGTTTTTTTTCATCAAAACCAGTTAACCACTCAATAACTTGATGTAATTCTTCTTTGGTTCTTCCTTTTTTCTCAATTTTTGTGAGATAATGTGGATATACAGAAGCAAATATCATTTTTGCAATTCGCTCATCGTGATGACTAGTGCTTTTCAATTGACTTGATTTATTTAGTTAAACTTTGAACGATATTTGATGCTTTCTCTTTTATAACAGCTTGTGTTTTTTTAATGTCTGATTGTATCAAAGAAATATCAGAAACTAAATCAGAAGTTGTAGCAGCAGCTTTTACATACCAGTCTTCCCAGGCAGCAATGATTTCTACTTGCATTTTTACATCTTCGCCTTTTTCAATCGCTAATTTGCTTTGTTTTAATTCTTCATTTAAACGAGCAATGGCAGCATTTTCTATATTTTTTAGAATTTCCTTTGCAGTAGTTGCATCAGAATTTATCAACGTAAAAGCAGAAACTAAAGCAGCAGTTCCAACATTTTTTAAGGTTGCTTTAGAAACTTTATCAATTCTGTCGTTATCTGTGTGATAAAATTGATCTGTAAAATGCCAAAATAATACACTTGGAATGTTTCCTCTTAAAAAAGGCACATGATCACTTCCCCCTTCAAACGGATTTGTATTGACTACCCAATTTGCACGTTTTCCTTGCGCTTTGAATTTTTCAATCACAAAATCGTTTAAATAATGTGGTTTCATTTGTTCTAACGTTAACTTTCTTCCACCCCATTCTGTGTGTTTATCATTTCCACGTGTCCAAATTGCACTTGGATCAGGCATTTTTTCAATTAAAAAAGTTCCGCCGGTTTTCTCCGTATCTTCTCCAACCATGTCTAAAGAAATTCCCCACACAATATCTTTTGCTCTTATGCTATCTTCTTGTACATATCTTCTAGTAGATACAATTTCATCTCCCCATAAAAAAGTCAATGTTCTCTTTGGGTTGATTTTCCCTGCTTTTACCAATTTTGCTGACAGAGAAGCCATTTCTAATGCAGCACCAACCCCAGAAGCATTGTCATTAGCTCCAGGTTCTTGAATATGGGCACTAAAAACCAACCGTTTTTTAGGTTGCTCACTTCCTTTAATATCTGCAACAATTGTTAACTCTTCGGAGGGATAAATTTTCGTTTCTATTTGTACATTCAATGTTACTTTTCCTTTTGCTAAAGCATTTTTTAAACGTTCTTTAGCTGCAAAAGATATGGCAATTCCCCAAGATTTATGCACAGAATCTAAAGGAACAGAACGAAACTGAATAGAAGTGGTGTTTTTCTCAGGTTGTAAATACGCAGGATTGCTATAGGTAATTACGCCAACAGCTCCACCTTCAAGAGCGGTTTTAAAAACTCTACCCGGACTTGTTTCTGCAAAAACAATTTTCCCTTTTACATTGGTTGTTTTAAGCTTTTTTAAATCTTTAATGTACACAACTTCTGCAGTTACTCCTTCTTTTGTAGTGCTATAAGACCTTAATGCAATCATGTTTCTATTGGTGTCATGTGCCAATAATGGTGTAGCTTCTCCATTAATGGTAACCGTAGCATCAACAGATTCCCAAGTTGGATTTTTTAACGGACGCGTTTCTATTCTGTAAGTTAGTACATCTTTTTCAGTAGCCTTTTCCTCTAATACATACCCATCCTTTTCTAACTGCTCCGCAATTCTGTACACACTTTTGTTAAAACCTGTATTACCAACAACACGCCAATATTTTTCTACAAAAGAAACGGTTTCAAAGGCAAGGTCTCCTGTAAATTCTTCATTGATAACATCAGCATATTCTGATGTTTTTAATTCTTGATTGGAATTACACCCAATAAATCCAAGCAAAATAATTGTGATAACTGCAACATGTTTTCTAAACATAATAAATTGATTTTTATAAAGTAATAGTACGATTTAATTTTTTTATTTTTTCCCCTCAACTACAACAACAATTTCTCCTTTAGGTGGTTTGTTAGTGTAATGCGTTAATACTTCTGTTGCTGTTCCTCTGATGGTCTCTTCAAATAGCTTGGTGAGTTCTCTGGATACAGAAATTGGTCTATCCGCTCCAAAATACTCAACAAAATTGCCTAAAGTCTTAATTAATTTATGTGGAGATTCATAAAAAATCATGGTTCTTGTTTCTTCGGCTAATAATAACAAACGTGTTTGTCGCCCCTTTTTAACCGGTAAAAAACCTTCAAAGACAAATTTATCATTTGGTAAGCCAGAATTTACCAAAGCAGGCACAAAAGCTGTTGCTCCCGGTAAACAATCCACTTCAATATTATTTTCTACACAGGATCTTGTCAATAAAAAACCAGGGTCAGAAATTGCGGGAGTTCCAGCGTCAGAAATTAAAGCGCAGGTTTCCCCATTTTTAATTCTATTCAACACCCCTTCAATAGATTTGTGTTCGTTGTGCATATGGTGACTGTGCATTTGGGTTGCAATTTCGAAATGCTTTAGTAATTTTCCACTTGTACGAGTATCTTCAGCCAAAATAAAATCGACTTCTTTTAACACACGAACTGCTCTAAAGGTCATGTCTTCTAAATTACCAATGGGTGTTGGGACTAAATATAATTTACTCATGATTGATTTTTCAGGTACTTAATATGTTCTCGATACAAATTTTTCATTCTTCAAAATTCACTCGAACTGACAGAGTGTTTTTGCAGTTGCGTTTAATTACTCTCGTTATGTCACTTCGAGTGAAATTCTTTTTTCAAGAATTTTGTATCGAGAAGTTTTATAAATAAATTTTTAAATAGATTCAAAAGTTTCTACAGTTACATCGCTCATCACATTTCCGGTATGTTTAATTTCTAAAGGTTCAAATAACAACACATGTACTTCTTCTTTTGCTATAGGCTTGTGCTCAACACCTTTTGGAATGATGTAAATTTCGCCTTCGTTCAGTTCTACAGTTTTGTCTCTAAATTCTAAGAGTAAAGAACCTTTAATAATCATAAAAAGCTCATCTTCATTTTCGTGCGCATGCCAAATAAATTCTCCTTTAATTTTTGCTAATAAGATTTGTTGTCCATTTAATTCACCAATTTTTTTGGGAGTCCAATGCTCAGAAAACAACTCGAATTTATCTTTAATATTTATTACATTCATACTACAAACGTACAAAGATTTTTACGGATTATTCTCAAAACATAAAAAGTAGTTATTCTGCTTAAATTGTTTAATTTTGCAGGATTAGATCCCGAAATAAATTCGGGATGACAGTTTTAGGAAATCTCGCTATTCGAGAAGAAATTTTTCAAAAGAAATGTATAGAAGTCATTCTTGTGGTGAATTAAGAGCATCACACATCAATACAGAAGTAACCTTAGCGGGTTGGGTACAAAAATCGCGTGATAAAGGATTTATGATTTGGGTAGATGTACGTGATCGTTACGGAATTACACAGTTAATTTTTGATGAAGATCGCACACCAAAAGAAATTATTGAGCGAGCAAAAACATTAGGGCGTGAGTTTGTAATTCAGGTTACAGGAACTGTTATTGAGAGAAGTTCTAAGAACCCTAAAATGAAAACGGGTGATGTAGAAGTGTTGGTTTCTAAACTAGAAATTTTAAATGCAGCTAAGTTGCCTCCTTTTACAATTGAAGATGAAACAGATGGTGGAGAAGATATCAGAATGAAATATCGCTATTTAGACATCAGAAGAAATCCAGTAAAAGACAGTTTAATTTTCCGTCATAAAGTATCGATGGAAGTTCGCAAATATTTGTCAGATCAAGAATTTATAGAAGTAGAAACTCCGTATTTGATTAAGTCAACTCCAGAAGGCGCACGTGATTTTGTGGTACCTTCTCGCATGAATGAAGGTCAGTTTTATGCTTTGCCACAATCGCCACAAACCTTTAAACAATTGTTGATGGTGGGTGGAATGGACAAATATTTTCAGATTGTAAAATGTTTTAGAGACGAAGATTTACGTGCAGACAGACAACCAGAGTTTACACAAATAGATTGTGAAATGGCTTTTGTTGAACAAGAAGATGTATTGAATGTTTTTGAAGGCTTGACGCGTCATTTACTGAAAGAAATCAACGGTGTTGAGGTAGCAGAATTTCCAAGAATGCGCTATGATGATGCCATGCGTTTGTACGGAAATGATAAACCAGACATCCGTTTTGGAATGGAGTTTGGCGAGTTAAATGAAGTTACGCAACACAAAGATTTTGGTGTTTTTAACAACGCAGAATTGGTTGTTGGTATTGCAGTTCCTGGAGGGAATTCATACACAAGAAAAGAAATTGACAAATTGATTGACTGGGTGAAGCGTCCCCAAGTTGGTGCTTTAGGAATGATTTATTGTAGAGTAAATGAAGACGGAACATTCAAATCATCTGTAGATAAGTTTTACGATCAAGAAGACTTGGCAAAATGGGCAGAAATTACTGGAGCGAAAGTTGGAGATTTAATCTGTGTGCTATCTGGAGAAACCAATAAAGTGAGAGCGCAATTATCTGCTTTACGAATGGAATTGGCAGAACGTTTAGGGTTGAGAGATCCAAAAGTATTTGCACCATTATGGGTCATTGATTTTCCGTTATTAGAATTGGATGAAGAAACAGGCCATTACCATGCCATGCATCACCCATTTACATCACCAAAACCAGGACAATTAGAATTGTTAGATTCTGACCCAGGGTCAGTTAAGGCAAATGCATACGATTTGGTTTTGAATGGTAATGAAATAGGTGGAGGTTCTATTAGAATTCATGATAAAAAAATGCAAGCAACCATGTTAAAACATCTTGGTTTTTCTGAAGAAGAGGCAAAAGCTCAATTTGGTTTTCTAATGGACGCATTTGAATATGGCGCACCACCACATGGAGGTTTGGCGTTTGGGTTGGATAGATTGGTTGCTATTTTAGGCGGACAAGAAACCATTCGTGATTTTATTGCGTTTCCAAAAAACAATTCAGGAAGAGATGTGATGATTGATGCACCAGCATTTATAGATGAAGCACAATTAAAAGAATTAAACATTAAATTAGATATTCAAAAATAAATTTAAGTCCCGCCATTTGCGGGATTTTTTAGTGTTTTTAATTTATGAGTAAATGTATTTTTGTTTTTAAATTAAAAAAGTTTCAACACCTAACTTTATTAGGAATATTTTTGTGATATCAATGATTTTTACTTTTGATAGTTTTATATAACAATGAAATCATATAAATTTAAAAAAGCATTTACTAAGTTTTTAATTTGGCGATCTAAACACATTTCGCAACGCCAATTTATTTACTTATTAAGCATTCTTGTTGGTTTTTTATCTGGAGTTGGCGCTGTTGTTTTAAAAAACTTAACACATTTTTTTCAGCATTTATTAGAAGGAAAGCTTGTAGTTTACTACCATCATGCATTTTACTTTCTGTTTCCTGTTATTGGGTTAGCAATTGTATATGTTGTTATAAAATATGTACTTCGAAATAAAGTAAGTCATGGCATCCCTTCAACCTTATTTGCCATTTCTAAACGGAAAGGTATTATGAGACGCCATCAAATGATTGCTTCTGTATTAACCGCTCCAATTACTGTTGGTTTTGGAGGCTCTGTTGGATTAGAAGGTCCAACGGTTGCAACAGGTGCAGCAATAAGTTCTAATGTTGCCAGGTTATTTCACTTAAATCAAACTACAAGAAACTTATTGATAGGTTGTGCGGCGGCCGGAGCATTATCTTCGATTTTTAAAGCCCCAATTGCAGCTATAATTTTTGCGATTGAAGTGTTTAGTTTAGATTTAACAATAGCATCCATGTTGCCATTATTATTGGCATCAATTTCAGCAATAATTACATCGTATTTCTTTTTTGGTTCAGACGTTTTATTACCGTTTAAAATTGAAGATGTTTTTACCATTAAAGATGTTCCTTTTTTTATTGTATTAGGAATAATAGCAGGATTGACTTCAATTTATTTTACAGAAGTTTACGATAGAATACAAAAGTTCTTTGATAAAATAGGATCACCAATAAAAAGGCTGTTAATAGGCGGAATTGGCTTAGGAATTCTAGTCTATTTTATTCCACCTTTATATGGAGAAGGGTTTGATTCAATCAACAGTCTTTTAAATGGAAATATAGAAATAACATTACAAAGTAATTTTAAAAACCTCGATCTCACCAATGTTTGGATGGTTATCCTATTGTTGGCAGGATTGGTTTTTTTTAAGATAATTGCCAGTTCTTTAACTTTTGGTGCTGGAGGTGTTGGAGGTATTTTTGCTCCAACATTATTTATGGGGAGCATTATGGGGAACTGTATTGCAAAAGTGATTAATCATAGTGGTTTGTTTAACAATTCTGTCTCAGAAAGTAACTTTACGTTGGTTGGGATGGCTGGTTTAATGGCAGGAGTTTTACACGCACCCTTAACAGCAATTTTCTTAATTGCAGAGGTTACGGGAGGGTATGAGTTATTTATTCCTTTAATGATAACAGCCGCTATTTCTTATTCTATTACAAAGTACGCACATCCACACTCAGTGTATGCAATGGAGTTAGGACGAAAAGGAGAATTAATTACCCATGATAAAGATCATGCGGTGTTAACCTTAATGGATATTGATAAAGTTATTGAAAACAATTTTATTACCATATATCCAAAAATGACTTTAGGTGAAATCGTAACAGAAGCAGTCGTAAAATCGAATCGAAATATTTTTCCTGTGTTAAGCGAAAAAAAGAACAAACTTTTAGGAATTATATTACTGGATGATCTTCGTCCAATTATGTTTGATAAAGAATTGTATCAAACCATTTTTGCAGAAGAAGTAATGCAAAATCCTCCAGAAATCATAGAAATAGGAATAGATAAAATGACCACAATTATGAAGAAATTTCAAAAAAGTGGCGCATGGAACTTACCTGTTATAAAAGATGAAAAATATATTGGATTTATTTCTAAATCTAAACTTTTAACTGCTTATAGAAATAAGTTAATAGAAGTAACAAGTTAATTTTTAGTCTTTTTGTAGTTTTGCTAATAACCTAATGTATGCTTTTATGAAAACAATTCTTAAAATTTTATTTATCATTTTTATTCTTTGGATGTGTACAGGTATTTATTTGTTAAAAACAGAACATCCTAAAGCAGAAATTGTTATGGGCTTAGGTGTTTTTTACCTTTCTTTTTTGTTGATGCCCATTTTTATTTATCACAGATATAGAGACGGTAAATACAAAAAATATCAATTAGACGACGAAAAGATAAAAGGTTGGATGAAAAACAAAGATTCTTAGTTTAAAAAAATGTTTTCTTTATACCTTTGCTCCTTATGATAGACGAAAGAGAAGTAACTTCAGAAAAAACAGTTTTGATTGGTGTTATCACACAGTTTCAAGACGAAACGCAGTCTGAAGAATATTTAGATGAGTTAGAGTTTTTAACCCTAACCGCAGGAGGAGTTGTTGTAAAAAGATTTACGCAAAAGTTAGAAAAACCACACCCAAAAACATTTATTGGGGCAGGAAAATTAGAAGATGTAAAAGCCTATATAGAATCTCATAATATTGGTACGGCTATTTTTGATGATGAATTATCGCCAGCACAAATAAGAAACATCGAAAAAGTGTTGGATTGTAAAATCTTAGACCGAACCAATTTAATCCTCGATATTTTTGCACAAAGAGCTCAAACAAGTTCAGCAAAAACCCAAGTAGAATTGGCACAATGCGAATATTTACTACCACGGTTAACTAGACTTTGGACACACCTTGATAAACAAAAAGGAGGAATTGGAATGCGAGGTCCTGGAGAGACAGAAATAGAAACAGACAGACGTATCATTCGCGATAAAATCAACCTTCTTAAAAAGAAGCTATTAACCATTGATAAACAAATGGCTGTGCAGCGAAAAAATCGTGGAAAAATGGTACGTGTTGCTTTGGTTGGGTATACCAATGTTGGGAAATCAACCTTAATGAATGTCATAAGTAAAAGTGATGTGTTTGCAGAAGATAAATTATTTGCAACTTTAGACACGACAGTGAGAAAAGTAGTGGTTAAGAACATTCCTTTTTTAATGACAGATACGGTTGGATTTATTAGAAAATTGCCAACCCAATTAGTAGAATCATTTAAATCTACATTAGATGAAGTTAGAGAAGCCGATTTGTTATTGCATGTTGTAGATATTTCACAT
>JALQYN010000002.1 GCA_023254055.1 Polaribacter sp. | reverse complement strand
AAATATGTGTAAAGGTGTTGATATTAAAATTAAACTTGTCAGCAACTTTCATCAACATATTAATTTCACTTTGTACATAAGAGTGAGAGGTAACAAAACGTTCTTTGTTTAAAATCTCAGCCAAAACCTCCATTTCTAAATCTTTACGATAAGGTTTACCACTTTTCTTTGCAGCATCATATTCTTTAGCTCTTTGAAAATAATCTGTAAACACTTGTTCTACACCCATTCTTGTTTGTGGAAATCTATAATTAACTCTTGCACTAGATTGTTTAACATTTTCACCTAAGGCAAATTTGATAAACTTAGGAGCATTTTTATAAACCAAGTTGTCTGCAGTTTCTCCCCATTTTAGTTTGATGATTGCAGATCTACCTCCAATTGGATTTGCAGAACCATGCAACAATTGCGCAGAAGTAACTCCACCTGCTAAATTTCTATAAATGTTCATGTCAGAAGGGTTGATTCCATCTTCAATAGTAACCTCAGCAGAAGAGTTTTGTCCACCTTCATTAACAGAACCATTAAATATTGCAATATGTGTGTGTTCATCAATAATACCAGCAGTTAAATGCTTTCCTGTTGCATCTACAACTCTAGCACCACGAGCTCTAAGGTTCGTGCCAATTTGTGCTATTTTTCCATCTTTTAATAAGACATCCGTATTTTTTAATATACCTTCTTTTTCACCAGTCCAAACCGTAGCATTTTTAAATAAAATGGTTTCTTGTTTTGGTTTAGAAGCAAATCCATATCCAACATTTGGATAGGTTACTGGAACAACCATTGGAGTAGTAGACTTAGAATTTTTCTTTTTTGATGCTTTCTTTTTATCACTCTTTTTAATTGCAGTAAAAGATGATTCATTCCCAGATTCATCAACTACAGTTCCAGAAAAACTCGTTTGATTATCATCAAAAGCTCCAACAAAACGGGTGTATTTAGAACTATCATTTTGATTGTTCATGGTGATTGTAACCCAATTGTCTTTATAAGAAAATTTAGATTTCAAAGCAGTAGCACCATTTTTTAAAGTTCCTTTAGCTCCGTCAATACTTAGATTTAAGTTTTTGTTATTATAAGACAACGTATATTCTCCACTTACATCAATCGCATTCATGTCAGAAAGCACATGTTTGTTTCCTTGAACCCAATTTTCATATACCTTTGTTGACGCATCAAAAATTGGCCCTGATGTAATTAAAAAGTTTGCGTAACTACCATTTTGTAAACTTCCTATTTCTGAAGATTTACCTAGTAGTTTTGCAGGGACTGTTGTTAAAGCTTCTAATGCCTTAGTTTCATCTAGTCCGTACTGTATGGCTTTTTGAATGTTTTTTTGGAAAACTGCAACAGATTTTAGTGTGTGTGTTGTAATGGTAAAGTTTACATTGTTTTTTGCTAAAACTGCTAAATTAGAGGGTTCTTGATTCCATCTTCTCATATCACTCAATTCCATTTGATTTGCCAAATACGGATTTGAAACATCGTAAGCAGCACGAAAATTTACAGGAACAATCATGGTTGCATTCATATTTTTTATTTCTTGAATATCCTCAAATTCATGTCCAGAACCCACAAAGCTGAATTGCACACCACTTTCATCTCCAACCTTATCTAATCGAATGGCATTTAAGTTTGTTTGACCTGCATTAAAAATTTGTGTCAAGTTTTTGTTAGCAATTAATGCTTCTAAAGACAAGTCTTTGTTTTTGGCATTTCCACTTTCATACCATTTGGCATCCATAAACACTTGTCTTAATAATGCCGTCTTTCCTATAAATGAACCTGGATACGCTTGTCTAGATAGTCTACTTTTATTAACAGAAAAGTATTGAGCCGACTTGGTGTCTAAAATTCTATAGGCATCTGTTGAACTAGAATTTAAAGCAACCAAAACTCCGCTTCCACTTGCAATTCCATCATTCATGTGTGTATTTACAACTCCAAATCCTGCTTTTAACAAGTCTGTTGCTTTTTTAGAATCGTATTTAAAACTGTCAAAACCATTTGTTTCTGGTCTGATATGGTCATTCCAATAATAACCTTTTCTATTCGCTTCATATTGTCTAATGCGATTAGGGTTTGGTTGTTGTCTTGGAGTTTGAATTCCAAAATCAGAATATACTTCTATAAAAGAAGGGTAAATTGTCTTTCCGGATAGATCTACAGTTTTAGCTCCATTCGGAATTCTCACATTTTTACCAGCAGAAACAACTTTACCATCTTTTACAAGTAAAGTTCCTTTGTTGATAATCTGTGTAGGTGTCACATAAATTTTTGCATTGGTAAAAGCTACAGTAGTATTTTCTGTAGTCTTAACACCTGAGTTTGTTGGAAAATATTCTTGAGCTTGTCCAACCAAAGTTGACAAAAACAAAAATAGAAGTAGTGTTTTTTTCATTAGTTAAGTTTGTTTAAGTAGTAAATTTAGTATTCTGTTTTAATATGGGGCAGAAAAGATATGAAGTTTTACTAACAATTTTAGATTATTGTTGATTCTCATAACTAATAATTAAATCAACTACATAATTGTAAGATTTTATTCCGTTTGCCTGATTATTGGCCTTTAAATACGAATTGTATCCTCTTTTAATCAAAGGTTCAATAGGGTTTTGATATTGATCCCAAAACTCTGAACTTTCTTTAAAATCTAATAGAATACCTTTGTTTACAGAGTTTATTAAGGTATTGAACATGATTTTATCACGTTTTCTGATTTCAGAAATCAAATAACTAAACGCCATTCTATAAGCAGCATATTTAAAATAGACATCCTCATTTGATAATGCTGCTAAATACCCCACAAAATTTGCTTCATTTTCAGCCGCAATTCCGAGCTGATGTGCCATTTCATGGCAAACTGTTGTAGGATATCCATTGATAGGAATTCGATCATTAACCTGAGCTTCTCCTGTAAACGGATTGAAATACCCAGAGGTTCCGTTATAGGTTTGTAGCAAACTCATTAAGGAGCTTTTTACAGAAGTATATTGATATTCAAATTGCGGATAAGTTGTTGCTAAATTTGTATATCCTGAAAGTGCTTTTTGATACATTTCTTTTTGTGAATACGGATTATTCACTTTTACGGAATCATTATTTGTGATGAATAGCTGTGTTTCATTTAAACGCTGAATGATGTTTTTTGAAACATCTGTCAATTCTTCTGTTGTGTATTTTGATTGTGAAAAGCCTAAATTTTTAGCTAAAGGCTCTCTAAAATAATTGAATCCCCAGAACCAATAAAAACAACTGTAAATAACTGATATAAAAGAAATAGCGTAGATTAATTTTTGTTTAGAATTTTTAAATTTATCTTTAAATAAGCGATAGATAAATCGAAAAGAAACAACAAGGAGAGCTGCTAAAAGAAGATCTCCAAACGAAAAAGGAATCCACCCAATAAGAAAACGAAATAATGTACTTGTATAGATGTAGATCCCGTTAGAATAATATTTTTCTATAAAACTTGGATATCTACTTACAATCTGTACAAATACAAGTTGAAAAGCAAAGAAATATGCAAGGAAAATATATAGTTTTTTATTTTTCATCATTTCAAAAATAGGCAAATAATCGAATCTTGAGGTGTTGTTAACAGGTTAATAACATTTTAGTGAACAAATAATGTGCATAAAGAAATTAAATTTTCATTTTAAAAGTGTCAACCTAAAAAACTACATTTGTTGTTATGGAGGAAACAAGATCTTTACAAGGGCAAAAGGTAGATAAAGCTAGAATTATTAGCTTAGAAAAAGGTAAAATACCCCCACAGGCATTGGATTTAGAAATTGCTGTGTTGGGTGCAATGATGATTGATAAAAAAGGAATTGACGATGTGATTGATATTTTACATCCCGAAGCTTTTTATGATAAAAAACATCAAGAGATTTATGCTGCTATCTATACCTTGTTTCAGAATTCTGAACCTACAGATTTACTAACCGTCTCTCAACAATTAAGAAAAGACGGAAAGTTAGAATTGGTTGGAGGAGATTTTTACCTGATCAATTTAACCCAAAAAGTTGCATCCTCTGCACATATAGAATACCATGCTCGTATCATACTTCAAAAATACATTCAGCGTAAATTAATCTCTATTTCTAGTGACATTATTGAAACTGCTTATGATGAAACTGTTGATGTTTTTGATTTGTTAGATTTAGCGGAAGGGAAGTTGTTTGAAGTTACTCAAGGAAACTTAAAAAAAGGTTCTGAAGATGCTGGAGATTTAGTAAAACAAGCCTTAAAGAAAATACAAGATATTTCTAATCAAGACGGAATGAGTGGATTAGAAACAGGTTTTACAAAACTAGATGCATTAACTTCTGGATGGCAACCATCCGATTTAATTATCATTGCTGCACGTCCTGGTATGGGAAAAACAGCTTTTGTGATTTCTATGGCGAAGAACATGGCGATTGATTTTGGTCATCCAGTAGCATTGTTTTCTTTAGAAATGTCATCTGTGCAATTAATTACTCGTATGATTTCTTCTGAAACAGGTTTGACTTCAGAAAAATTGCGTAAAGGAAATTTAGAAGCACATGAATGGGAACAATTGAATGTAAAAGTTAAAAAGCTCTCTGATGCTCCTATTTATATTGATGATACACCTTCTTTATCAATTTTTGATTTGCGTGCAAAAGCAAGACGTTTGGTGTCTCAACACGGTGTTAAAATTATTGTAATTGATTATTTACAATTGATGACTGCTGGTGGTTCTGCCGGAAAAGGTGGCGGAAATCGTGAGCAAGAAATTTCTACCATTTCAAGAAATTTAAAAGCATTAGCAAAAGAATTGAATGTACCTGTGATTGCACTTTCTCAATTATCACGTGCTGTAGAAACACGTGGTGGTTCTAAAAGACCTTTATTATCTGACTTACGTGAATCTGGAGCTATTGAACAAGATGCAGATATTGTGTCGTTTATTTTTAGACCAGAATATTACGGAGTTACAGAATGGGATGATGATGACCATACACCTTGTGAAGGACAAGGAGAGTTTATTGTAGCAAAACACAGAAATGGTGGATTGGAAAATATCCGTTTAAAGTTTACCGGCCATTTAGCAAAATTCTCTGATTTAGAAGAAGGATTTAGTTCTGAATTCCAATCAAAAATGAATGCAGTTTCTCCAGATCAATTTATCAGTCCGAAAGATGCTTTTGGTATTGAAGATGATGGAGGCGATGTGCCGTTTTAAAAATTTTAAATTATAATTATGCAAAATACAAACTCAAAATGGGATTTAAGAATGGTGTCAATCATACCATCAGATAAAGAAAAATATTTTGGTTTCTTTCACAAATGGTGTGAGAAGCAAAAAAATAATTTAATTAATGATGAGTTCGCTTTAATAGAGAACGAAGAAGGTTTAGTTAAAGAAATTTCTTTAAAAAAGAATGAAATAAAATTTTTAAATCAAAATGAAATAAATGAATACAGAAATGCGCAAAGCATGAAAGGCTGGTAAAATGTTACACTTTAATTTTTTTTTTGAGATTCTAATTCAAAAGTAGTTGGAGTTTAATGAAATTATAAATTGACCCAAAGTAGCGTATATATTGATTCCTGTTTCCATAAGAATGACATCTAGATTACTAAATAATTCATAAAAAATATTTAATACACAATTACAATCAAGGTTTTGTGTATTTTAGTACTTCGACAAGCTCAGCATGACATTTTCTAAAATTAAAAAACTCCTTTCCATACTCGCTTTTTTATTGATAACCAATTCACTTTTGGCGCAATTCATATACATTCCTATGAGTTCAGAAAATCAGAAAAACCATTTAAAAGCATACGGAATTGTTTTCTACTCATTAGAAAATGGAGTCAAAGCAAAATGGTTGTTGAATTACGATGGTGGTGCATTTTTAATTGAAAATAATGAAGCTATCATTAAAGAATGTAAAATTCGAGGCGTTTCCTACCAAGTAATTTCAGATGCAAAAGCACAATTGATTTTACAAGAAATTTCTTCTCCATCTAAAAATCAAGAAGCCGTTACCTTAGAAAAAGCTCCAAAAATAGCTGTATATTCTCCGAAAGATAATATGCCTTGGGATGATGCCGTAACCATGGTGTTGAAATATGCAGAAATACCTTTTGATGTCATCTATGATGAAGAAGTGCTAAATGACAAGCTTTTATTATATGAATGGTTACACTTGCATCACGAAGATTTTACAGGACAGTACGGGCGATTTTATGGTTCATTTAGAGCTGAGCCTTGGTACATAGAAGGCAAACGACAAGCAGAAGCTTTAGCAAAGAAATTGGGTTACGAAAAAGTATCAGAAGAAAAATTAGCAGTTTCTAAAAAAATTAGAGATTATGTGATTGGTGGGGGATTTATGTTCGCCATGTGTTCTGCGACTGATAGTTTTGACATAGCTTTGTCTGCAGAAGGTGTTGATATAGCAGAATCGATGTTTGATGGAGATCCATCAGAACCCAATTATCAATCAAAAATAGATTTTACAAAAACGTTTGCGTTCGAAAATTATAGCTTAGTTCGTAATCCAACTACCTATGAGTTTTCCTCAATTGATATGACACGTAAACGTAGGATTCCGAAAACAGCTGATTATTTTTATTTACAAGAATATTCTGCAAAATGGGATCCAGTACCAACCATGTTAACCCAAAATCATACCCAATTGGTAAAAGGTTTTATGGGACAAACCACTTCTTTTGATAGAAATACGGTAAAACCTACAGTGTTAGTGATGGGCGAGAATAAAGTAAATAGAGAAGCACGGTATATACACGGAACCAAAGGAAAAGGAATGTTTACTTTTTATGGTGGACATGACCCAGAAGATTATCAACATAGAGTAGGAGATCCAAAAACCGAATTGGATTTGCATCCCACATCACCAGGATATCGGTTAATCTTAAACAATGTGTTATTTCCTGCAGCAAAGAAAAAGAAGCAAAAAACATAAGTCACTACACTTTACTTTTCTCTAATTCTTTGATAAAGTAAGAAGGATGAATTCCTGTGTTTTTATAAAAAGCTTTTGAAAAAGATTCTGAATTGTTAAAGCCAACTTCTCCAGCAATCGCTTTAATACTGTATTTTCGAAATCGAGCATCTTCTTTTAATTTTTCAATGGTATAATTAATTCTTAATTCATT
>JALQYN010000017.1 GCA_023254055.1 Polaribacter sp. | reverse complement strand
GCATATTTTATCTTTACTGATTGTTTAGCTTTCTTGTTTACAATTTCAGTACTGTTTTTTTCTTTGCAGTTGACTAATAATAAAGATAATAGAAATACTCTAATCAAAAATTTCATGTGTACATAATTTGAACTGCAAGGTTACAAAAATGTTGTGAATAAAATTTTATTAATGATAATAAATCATTTACATTTGTTGCGAAATTTGGTTTTATCAACTTTACATATTAGTTGATGAATTAAAAGGGAATTTGGTGACACAATTTTATTGTTATCCCAAAGCTGTTCCCGCAACTGTAAGCTTCGTTCTTTTAGAAAGAATGCTTGTAATTATTCTTTAAACCACTGTTAAGATGCTAAATTTTAGTTAGCATAAAAATGGGAAGGTAAATTACAAGACGCGAGCCAGGAGACCTGCCATAATCACTGAGTAAAAACTTTCGGGATAAAAGTTTTTGTACAATTCATTTCGTACAAAATTTCCTGATTTATTTGTTAAATTAAATCATTAATAATGAACAAACAATTAAGTATTGTTGGTCTGTTAACTTTCTTTTTAGTTAGCACAACTGCGTATTCGCAAAAATCAAAAGAAAAAGAAATTAAGTTAAACGAGGTTGTTGTAATTGCAACTAAATTTAAGTTAGAAAAAGAAAAAATCGGAAAAGTAATTACTAAAATTACGCAACAAGAAATCCAAAATAATGCTGGTAAAACGGTGTTAGAATTGCTAAACAATGTTTCTGGTATCGAAATTAAAGGAATTAATTCAAATCCTGGAGAAGTAAAAGGAACGTACATTCGTGGTGGAAGAAGTAAGCAGGTATTGGTATTAATTGATGGTATTCCAGTTTCAGATCCATCTGGAGTAAACCAAGAATATGATTTACGATTATTATCTTTAAATCAAGTAGAATCTATTGAAATCTTAAAAGGAGCTTCGAGTACTTTATATGGTTCTGGCGCAGCAACTGGCGTAATTAATATTATCCTTAAAAAAGGAAAGGTAGATGGCATTTCTGCAACTTACGAAGTAAGCTTAGGTACAAATAACGATGCAAATACTAAAAGTTCACGATTGCTAGATAGAAACCAAAACGTTAGTGTAAATGGGCGTTTAAATAGTTTTAACTACTTAGCTACACTTAATATTTCTGGAGTTGATGGGTTGTCTTCTGCAAAGAGTAAAATGAATCAATCTTTTTCTACAGATCCTTTTTACAACAAATCGGGCTTAGTAAAATTAGGATACAAGTTCAATAATCAATTAGATTTAGAAACCTTTGTAAACTATGATAGTTTTGAATACACATATGATGCGGGAGCTTACAACGATTCTGATATTAATAAAGGAGAAAATACTCAAGTTAGAATTGGTGTTAAACCAAGTTTTAAATATCACAACGGAGAAGCATATATACAAGCCTCTTTTAATGATGTAAATAGAGTTTTAAACACATTTAACTCTTTTGCAAATCTTGTTAATACTTACGATTATACAGGGAAAAGTATCAATGTTGATGCTGTAAATAGATTGACATTTTATGAAGAAAGATATCAATTGATTACAGGAATAAACTATCAAGAGCATAAAAATAATACGCTTTCTGACTTTGGAAATATTGATGCTAAGTTAGCAAATTTCAATAGTATAGATCCGTATATTTCTTTGGTTTATAATTCAACTTACGGATTAAATATAAACGTAGGAGGAAGGTTAAATAAGCATAGTAATTATGGAAGTCACTTTGTATACGACACAAATATTTCTTATAATTTTAATGTAGAATCTGTAAAAGTAAAAGCATTAACATCTTACAGTACAGCATTTATTGCACCAAGTACATATCAATTATTTTCTCAATATGGTAATTTAAATTTAAATCCAGAATCTAGTGCAACTTTCGAAGCTGGTTTCGAAGCAGCTCACAATCAATTAATTCAATTAGATGCAGTATATTTTAACAGATCTGTTGATGATGAAATTATTTTTGTTTCGTTACCAGTTGCTCCTTGGACAAGTTCTTATGAAAATGCTTTAGGAAATACCAACGTAAGCGGAATAGAAACCAATGTAACAATTACACCATTAGATGATGTAAAAGTGTTATTAGGATACACAAGTATTACTAAAGATACCGATGCAGATTATATTCCCAAAAATAAATTTTTAGCAAATTTAGAAGTAGCACCATTTAAAAATACACTTGTTTCTGTTGTGTACAAAAATGTAGGAGAAAGAACTTATTTTGATAAATGGGGAAGCTTTGGCGCTGCTGGTACTGATGTAATTTTGCCTTCTTATAATTTATTAGATGTAAATGCTAATTATAAATTGTTGAACAATATGGTAACATTTTTTGGAACAGTATCTAACATTTTAAACGAAGATTACGAAGAAACGTTAGGGTATTCAACTAGAGGAAGAAACTTTAAATTAGGAATTAGATTACAGTTTTAATTTTCTAATTAATTTTAAACAAACAAATAAACCTTCAAAATTTCGAAGGTTTATTTGTTTAAATAATTTTTTTGATCTCGTTTTTTAGATAAGCAATTGCAGTGTCGGTTGCTGGCGATGTATTTTGGTAAACAAGCATCATTTTTTCTCTAAAATCTAGCGTATTTTGACTTGATGCTGCTACTTGTTTCAATTTGTTAATGATTGCTATCTTAGAGGTAATTATCACATTCCAACATTCATCAGAAATATAAAGTTGTTGCACTAAATTATGTTCAAATTCTTGCTCAATATTCTGCAACAAAACAAATAGATAATCATCAATAGAATCTGATGCAGGCTTAACTCTCACTAGCATTTTAAGAGGATTGATACGTTCGCAAAAAAGGAGCATTCTCTCGTAAGCTTGTAGTTTTATGGGTAACGCTTCTTTTTTTCTATCAGCAAACAGATCAATTTTTTGTTGATTGTTTTGAGATTTTACTTGCAAATTGAAAAAATAGAAAGCTATAATTCCAATACCCAAAACAATAGCAATCATTTCTAAAAAACTAAAATCCATGTTTTAAAATTTGATGAATCTATATCCGTTATTTTGGTATTGTAATAATGCTGTCATCGCAGAAAGTGCAAATTGTACTTCGGGCATCACAACAGTTCTGTCTATTTTTCTATACATCGCTGTTTGTCCACAAATAATGATATCTACACCAGCATTTCTCAATTCTTTTATGAGTTGAGAATTGGGATTTTTAACTCCAAATTTCTTTTTGTAATCTGCATCATTCAACACATCTTTCCATGCAGCACCATGAATTGTCATTGCTACTTTTAATTGGCTCAATTTCATACCTACATTGGCATGCATATTTAAAAATCGTGCAGCTGTAACAATATTTTTATTGATAATGTTTACATCTGATGAAGTAGCAGAAACATCAAAAATTACTTTTAGTTCTGAAGATGTATCCGTTTTTATTTCTGGGTTGTTTACCTCAAACGTTGCTCCAAAATTTTTAATTATTTTTTCTTTTGCTCTACTATTTTGAGATGTAGCAAGAGCCGAAAGCATTGTGAATACTAGTAAAAAGAAATACTTTTTCATGATAATAAGAATTATGTTGTAAATGTATTTATAATTTTATGAAACTAATAAATAAAATTGATGAACATTACCTAAATTTACGCTTTAAAATTTTCCAATTGTCAAATTATTTAGATTCTTTAAACCCTGCTCAAAAAGACGCAGTTTTACAAAAAGATGGACCCATGATTATTATTGCTGGTGCAGGTTCTGGTAAAACTCGTGTATTAACCTATCGTATTGCGCATTTAATGCAACAAGGGATAGATCCCTTTAATATTTTATCGCTAACGTTTACCAACAAAGCAGCAAGGGAAATGAAAGAGCGTATTGCAAGTGTGGTTGGAGCAAGTGAATCTAAAAATCTTTGGATGGGTACATTTCACTCGGTTTTTGCACGGATTTTGCGTTCAGAAGCAGACAAACTTGGCTTTCCGTCAAATTTTACAATTTACGACACACAAGATTCTGTTCGTTTGATTGCATCTATCATTAAAGAAATGCAATTGGATAAAGATCGATACAAGCCAAAACAAGTGTTGAGTAGAATATCATCTTTAAAAAATAGTTTGATTACCGTAAACGCTTATTTTAATAATTCTGATTTAGTAGAAGCAGATTTGCATGCAAGTAGACCAAAATTAGGCGATGTGTATAAAGAATACGTAGCTAGATGTTTTAAATCTGGTGCCATGGATTTTGATGATTTGTTGTTAAGAACCAACGAATTGTTAGCTCGTTTTCCTGATGTCTTGGCAAAATATCAAGACCGATTTAGATACATTATGGTTGATGAGTATCAAGATACAAATCATTCGCAATACCTCATTGTAAGAGCATTGGCAGATCGTTTTCAGAATATTTGTGTGGTAGGTGATGATTCGCAAAGTATTTATAGTTTTCGTGGCGCTAACATCAACAATATTTTAAATTTTCAAAAAGATTATCCTGAGGTAAATACCTTTAAATTAGAACAGAATTATCGTTCTACAAAAAACATTGTAAATGCCGCCAATTCTGTCATTGAAAAAAACAAAACACGATTAGACAAAGAAATTTGGACTTCTAATGATCAAGGAGAGCCCATAAAAGTAATGCGAACAATTTCTGATGGTGAAGAAGGAAGGTTTGTAGCACAATCTATTTGGGAAAATATGATGAACAAACAGCTATCATCGGATGCGTTTGTTGTCTTGTATCGAACCAATTCACAATCTAGAGCCCTAGAAGATGCATTGCGTAAAAAAGACATCAAATATAAGATTTATGGAGGTATTTCATTTTATCAACGTAAAGAAATTAAAGACATCCTTTCGTATTTACGTTTGTTAATCAATCCAAATGATGAGGAAGCACTAAAAAGAGTTATCAATTACCCAGCTCGTGGAATTGGACAAACTACTATCGATAAGTTAACCATTGCTGCAAACCACTATAAAAAATCAATTTTTGAGGTTTTAAAACATATCGAGAAAATAGATTTAAAAATAAATGCAGGAACAAAAACAAAATTGCAAGATTTTGTGAATATGATCTTGCGTTTTCAAATAGAATCTGAAACTAAGAATGCTTTTGATATTGCTGAAGATGTTGTAAAGCAAGTTCGTTTAATTAAAGATTTAGAAAAAGAAGGAACACCAGAGGCTGTTAGTAAAGTTGAAAATGTTCAAGAATTGTTAAACGGAATTAAAGATTTTATTACCGATAAAATTGAAACAGGAGAAGATGCTTCGTTAACATCGTTTTTAGAAGATGTTGCCTTGGCTACCGATTTTGATTTTGATAAAAAAGACGATACGCCAAGAGTTTCTATGATGACCATACATCAATCTAAAGGATTGGAATATCCGTATGTCTATATAGTTGGATTAGAAGAAAATTTATTTCCATCTGGAATGAGCATGAACACGAGGAGTGAACTCGAAGAAGAACGACGTTTGTTTTATGTGGCCTTAACTAGGGCAGAACACCAAGCTTATTTAACCTATGCGCAAACTAGGTATCGATGGGGGAAATTAACCGATGCAGAACCTAGTCGGTTTTTAGAAGAAATTGATGAAAGCTATTTGGAATACTTAACACCTAAAAAAACAGAACCGTCTGTCAATAGGTTTGTAGACGCTAGTTTATTTGATACTCCTTCAAAAACCATTCGTTTTCAAAAACCTATCCAACGTAAAAAAATAGAATTTAAGGCAAAGAAAGAAAGTACTTTCGTTCCGCCTAAAAAATTGACTAAAGTTTCACAAACTTCCGCCTCAAACATCAATTTGTTTGATGGAAAAATAACTGTAGGAAATATGGTAGAACATAATAGATTTGGTACAGGAGAGGTGCTTAGTTTAGAAGGAAATGGGCCAAATAAAAAAGCAGAAATTAAATTCGGAACTGTAGGAAAGAAAAAATTATTATTACAGTTTGCTAAGTTAAAAGTAATCGGATAAAATAGCTGATTATTAATTTTTGATTACTTAAAATTAATCCCTAATTTGCAAGCCTTAAAATACTTCAAAAACAAACAGAGATAAAAAGCGTTATCGCTATATATTTCAATAAACTTTAGAATGGAATTCGAACTAGAATACAACTCAGAAAGACCGTTAATGATTATCCCTGAATACGGCAGACATATCCAAAAATTAGTAGATCATTGCGTAGCTTTAGAAGATAAAGAAGAAAGAAACATCATGGCAAAAGCCATTGTAGATGTAATGGGTAATTTACAACCTCATTTACGTGATGTCCCAGATTTTAAACATAAACTTTGGGATCAATTATTTATCATGTCGAGTTTTGATTTAGATGCAGATTCGCCTTATGACAAACCATCTAAAGAAGAATTGCAGGAAAAGCCTGAATCTTTACCTTATCCAAAATCTGCTTCAAGATATCGTTATTATGGTAATAATATTCAAGAAATGATTGACGTGGCACTTTCTTGGGAAGAAGGAGAGAAAAGAGAAGCATTGGTGTATACCATTGCTAATCACATGAAGAAATGTTATTTAAATTGGAATAAAGATACTGTTGATGATATAATTATTTTTAATCACTTATTTGAATTGTCAGATAGCAAAATAGATTTAAGAGATTCAGAAGAAGTGCTTTCTGAAAGCAGAAATTTACTTAAAAAGAGAACTTCTCAGCAAGGTAAAAGCAATACAAAGAACCACAGAACACCTAGAACAAACAACAGCAACAATAATAACAATAGAAAAAAATAAGCATGGCATCATTTAAAATTGAAGGAGGTCACAAATTAAATGGTACAATTACTCCACAAGGAGCTAAAAATGAAGCTTTGCAAATTATTTGTGCAGTATTGCTAACCCCAGAAAAAGTGGTGGTTGATAATATTCCAGATATTTTAGATGTCAATAAATTAATTTTTATTCTTGGAGAGCTGGGTGTTAAAATAGAAAGACTAAATACAAACTCTTATTGTTTTCAAGCAGATGACATCAATTTAGAATATTTAGAATCTTCAGAATTTAGAAGAGACGGTAGCTCTTTAAGAGGTTCAATTATGATTGTCGGTCCCTTATTAGCCCGTTTTGGTAAAGGATATATTCCTAGACCCGGAGGAGATAAAATTGGACGAAGAAGATTAGATACACACTTTGAAGGGTTTATTCGTTTAGGAGCTAAATTTAGATACAATAGAGAAGAATATTTTTATGGTGTAGAAGCAGAAGAATTGTACGGAACAGAAATGTTGCTAGACGAAGCTTCTGTAACCGGAACAGCTAATATTTTAATGGCTTCTGTATTGGCAACAGGAACAACAACTATTTATAATGCAGCATGCGAGCCATATATTCAGCAATTATGTAAAATGTTGAATTCAATGGGAGCTAGAATCTCGGGTGTAGGTTCTAATTTACTTACCATAGAGGGTGTAAAAGATTTAAAAGGATGTCGTCATAGAGTGTTACCAGACATGATAGAAATTGGTAGTTGGATTGGAGTAGCTGTAATGACTCAGTCAGAATTGACCATAAAAGATGTAAGTTGGAAAGATTTAGGGCAAATACCTAATGTATTTAGAAAATTAGGAATCCAACTAGAAAGAAAAGGAGATGACATTTACATTCCGGCACAAGAGAGTTATGAAATTCAGAATTATATTGATGGTTCTGTATTAACAGTTTCTGATGCACCATGGCCAGGTTTTACTCCAGATTTATTAAGTATTGTTTTGGTAATTGCCACTCAAGCAAAAGGAACAGTATTGATTCATCAAAAAATGTTTGAAAGCAGATTATTTTTTGTTGATAAATTGATAGATATGGGGGCAAAAGTTATTTTGTCTGATCCGCATAGAGCTGTTGTAATTGGACATGATCATAAATCGCAGTTAAAAGCAACCAAAATGACTTCTCCAGATATTAGAGCAGGAATTTCATTGTTAATAGCAGCTTTGTCGGCAAAAGGAACTTCAATTATTAATAATATTGAACAAATTGATAGAGGCTATGAAAATATTGAAGAACGCTTAAAATCAATCGGAGCAAGAATTGAAAGAATAGAAGATTAACACTGAACTTGTTTCAGTATTTTAAAAATACAAATAGTGTCAGATTGGCACTATTTTTTTATTGGCAAAATTATTGCCAATAAATTGTTTACAATTTAACGATTACAACAAATGAGTACAAAAGATAATACAAAAGAAGAAGAGCATTTGAACAACGAAGCAGAATCACAAGTTGAAGAAAATCAAGAAATTGAGGCAACTGAGCCAACTGCAGAAGAATTACTTCAAACTGAAAAAGATAAATATTTACGTTTGTTTGCTGAATTTGAAAACTATAAAAAAAGAACAACAAGAGAAAGAATCGAGTTGTTTAAAACTGCGGGTCAAGAATTAATGACAAGTTTACTGCCTGTCATGGATGATTTTGACAGAGGTTTGGCAGAAATCAAAAAAGCAAAAGACAAAGAGTTGTTAAAAGGAATGCAATTGATCAATGACAAATTAAGGAAAACACTTGAGCAAAAAGGCTTAACGTTAATGAACGTGAAAGCTGGTGATGTATTTAATGCTGATATTCATGAAGCTATTACACAAATACCTGCTCCGTCTGATAAATTAAAAGGGAAAGTTATTGACTGTGTAGAAAGTGGATATACATTAGGAGATAAAATTATTCGTTTCCCAAAAGTTGTTATTGGACAATAATAAATTAACAATGTACAATTACCTGTAATCATTGATTACTGTTAATTGATAATTGAAATAATATGGCAAAAAGAGATTATTACGAAATATTAGGAATCAATAAATCAGCTTCAGCTGCAGAAATTAAAAAGGCGTATCGAAAGATGGCTATTAAATATCATCCAGATAAAAATCCAGATGATACAACTGCAGAAGCAAAGTTCAAGGAAGCAGCAGAAGCGTATGAAGTTTTAAGCGATGACAACAAAAAAGCACGTTACGATCAATATGGTCATGCTGCTTTTGAAGGTGGTCATGGTGGAGGCGGATTTGGCGGTGGCGGAATGAACATGGAAGATATTTTTAGTCAATTTGGAGATATTTTCGGTGGCCATTTTGGCGGTGGTTTTGGAGGTTTTGGTGGCGGTGGTCAACGACAAGCTAGAGTTAAGGGGAGTAACATGCGTATTCGTGTAAAATTAACCTTAGAAGACATTGCCAAAGGAGTAGAGAAGAAAGTAAAAGTTCGTAGAAAGGTTCAAGCAGATGGTGTTACTTATAAAACCTGTACTACTTGTAATGGTTCGGGTCAGGTAACACGTGTTACAAATACGATTTTAGGTAGAATGCAAACAGCTACTACGTGTAATACTTGTCAAGGAGCAGGGCAGAGCTTAGATTCTAAGCCTAAAGGTTCTGATGCAAACGGACTTATTGTAGAAGAAGAAACTGTTTCAATTCAAATTCCTGCTGGAGTTACAGAAGGTGTACAATTAAAAGTTGCAGGAAAAGGAAATGAAGCTCCTGGTAAAAATTCTATTCCGGGTGATTTATTAGTTCTAATTGAAGAAATTCAACATGAAAAGCTAAAAAGAGAAGGAACAAATATCCATTATGACTTATATATTAGTTTGTCTGAAGCAGTTCTAGGTATTAGTAAAGAGGTAGAAACTGTTACTGGTAAAGTAAAAATTAAAATAGATGCGGGTACGCAATCGGGTAAAATTTTACGTCTTAAAGGAAAAGGGTTGCCAAGTATAGAGCGTTATGGTAATGGAGACTTTTTAATACACATCAATGTTTGGACACCACAAGAGTTGAATAAGACACAAAGAAAATTCTTTGAAGATATGCAACACGATGAAAATTTTATACCACATCCTAATGCATCAGATAAATCCTTTTTTGAAAAGGTAAAAGATATGTTTATGTAACAAATGTTACACAAAAACAAAGAAAAATTTAATATATTTGAAGTTATTATTAGTTTAAACTAATAATTTCTTTTTCATAGCAATTTTCCCACTTAAGAAATTAAGTGGGTTTTTTATTTGTACTTTTGTAGCAAAATATAGCAGGTCAATCTTATCGCCACGCTATTTGCGTGGAGGAAAGTCCGAACACCAAAGAGTAGCATAGCGGATAACATCCGTCCAGTGTAAACTGAGGACAAGTGCAACAGAAAGCAAGTACAGTTCGGCTGTAGTGAAACCAGGTAAACTCTATGCGGTGCAATGCCACGTATATTGGAGATTGAGAACTACTCGTTCGATTTCAAGGGGTGGGCAGATTGATTCTAAAAGTAATTTTAGAACTAGATAAATGATAAGATTTCGTTGTATAACGAAAACAGGATTCGGCTTATAGACCTGCTTTATTTTTTCTTCATTATCAAATGGATAATTTTTTAAGATTTTTAACTAACTATTTTACAGATAATTTATTTTAAAATAAATGAATTATATATTTTGTAATAGTTTTTACATATTAATGTTTATTGTGTAATTTCATTATAAAATTGTATTTTTGCAAGACAGAAAAATAAACAAATACTACCTATGGCTTTTGATATTGAAATGATAAAATCGGTTTATTCTAAAGTAGTTGAAAGAGTAGATGCTGCTCGAGAAATTACTGGTAAACCACTAACACTTGCAGAAAAAATATTGTATTCACATCTTTGGGATGGTAACCCAACCAAAGCTTTTGTAAGAGGAAAAGATTATGTTGATTTTGCTCCAGACAGAATTGCATTACAAGATGCAACTGCACAAATGGCATTATTGCAATTTATGCAAGCTGGTAAAAGTAAAGTTGCTGTTCCAACTACAACACATTGTGATCATTTAATTCAGGCTAAAAATGGGGCTACAATGGATTTACAAAGTGCTTTAAACACCAGTAATGAAGTTTTTAATTTTTTAGAATCTGTATCAAATAAATACGGATTAGGCTTTTGGAAACCAGGAGCTGGAATTATTCATCAAGTAGTCTTAGAAAATTATGCATTTCCTGGTGGAATGATGATTGGTACCGATTCTCATACCGTAAATGCGGGTGGATTAGGAATGGTGGCTATTGGAGTTGGAGGAGCAGATGCTGTAGATGTAATGGCAGGGATGGCTTGGGAATTGAAATTTCCAAAATTAATAGGGGTGAAGTTAACGGGTAAATTATCTGGTTGGACGGCACCAAAAGACGTAATTTTAAAAGTTGCTGATATTTTAACGGTTAAAGGAGGTACAGGAGCTATTGTAGAATATTTTGGTGAAGGTGCTACAGGAATGTCTTGTACCGGAAAAGGAACCATTTGTAATATGGGTGCAGAAATAGGAGCAACCACTTCTACTTTTGGTTATGACGAATCTATGGAGCGTTATTTACGTGCTACCGACAGAGATGATGTAGCTGATGCTGCAAACCAAGTAAAAAACTATTTAACAGGTGATGCAGAAGTATATGCAAATCCAGAAGCTTATTTTGATCAAGTTATTGAAATTAATTTATCAGAATTAAGTCCGTTATTAAACGGACCGTTTACTCCAGATTTATCAACCAAAGCAGGTAAAAACATGACTGAAGCTGCTACAAAAAACGATTGGCCATTACAAGTTGAATGGGGATTGATTGGTTCTTGTACAAATTCATCATACGAAGATTTATCAAGAGCGGCATCTATTGCGCAACAAGCTATTGATAAAGGATTGAAAACTAAAGCTGAATTCGGAATTAATCCAGGTTCTGAAAAAGTAAGATATACAGCAGATAGAGACGGAATTTTAGAAGTGTTTGAAAATTTAGACGCAAAGATTTTTACCAACGCTTGTGGTCCTTGTATCGGACAATGGGCTCGTTATGAAGATCCTAAGAATGCACCAAAAAACTCTATCATCCATTCGTTTAACAGAAACTTTGCAAAGCGTGCAGATGGTAACCCAAATACACATGCTTTTGTAGCCTCTCCAGAAATGGTTGCAGCGATAACCATTGCAGGTCGTTTAGATTTTAATCCGATGACAGATTCTTTAATCAATGAAAAC
>JALQYN010000011.1 GCA_023254055.1 Polaribacter sp. | reverse complement strand
TCATAAAATCACCATCTACATAATACAATACTTCATCAGCATCTATATTACTATGGTTGTATGGAGCAGGAATTGCATCTGGATGGTAATCATACAAACGCGGTACAAAGCTGCAAATTACAAAGGCATTGGTTTCAAAAGTTTGATGTACTGGTGGTGGTTGGTGAATTCTACCCGTAATAGGTTCGAAATCATGAATTGATAAGGCATATGGATAATTAAATCCATCATAACCAACTACATCGAAAGGATGCGTTGCATAGACCATGTCAAAAATTTCATCTTTCTTTTTTACTTTGATGATGAAATCTCCTTTTTCGTTATTGGTTTCTAATTCATAAGGGCGGCGAATATCTCGCTCACAAAATGGAGCATGTTCTAATAACTGCCCGAACCAGTTTCTATATTGTTTTGGAGTGTATATTGGCGAATGAGATTCTACAATAAACAAACGATTGTCTTCTGTGTCGAAATCTATTTTATAAATAATTCCTCTTGGAATGATTAAATAATCACCATATTTAAAATCTAAATTTCCATAGATGGTTCTTAGTTTTCCAGTTCCTCTATGGATGAAAATCATTTCATCAGAATCTGTATTTTTATAAAAATAATCAGTAGTAGATTTTCTTGGAGCCGCTAATGCGATATGACAATCTGAATTTGTCAACACAATTTTTCTGCTTTCTAAAAAATCATCTTGAGGTGCAACTTGAAAACCTCTTAAACGATACGACTGAATATTGTTTTCTTTAGCAACTTTAGGTTTAACACTGTATTGGTTTTTAATTTCCTTTACCTGTGTTGGTCTTTGCTCATGATAACTATTGGTAGACATTCCGTCGAACCCTACAGTTCCAAAAAGTTGCTCGTAATATAAATCGCCATTCGCTTTTCTAAATTGAGTATGGCGTTTTGGTGGTATTTTTCCTAATTGATGATAAAAGGGCATAATTTTTTGAATTTGTTATTCCTATGAAAACAGGAATCTTGTTAGTAATTGTTTCATTCTTAAATGAGATTCTGCATCAAGTGTAGAATGTCAGAACTGAATCAATCATTCAGGATTGCGTTTTATCAAAAACTTTAAGTGTGCTAGTAAGTTTGCATACATATTTAGAGCTTTTTAGTTGCTTGCTCTACAAATATACAGAAAGTTTTAGTGATTTTTAACTTTCAGGAGCGAGTTCTACTTCGAGTCCGTCAAGTTCTTGAGTAATCGGAATTTGACAACCTAATCTGCTATTGTCTTTTACATGAAAAGCTTCAGCTAACATCATGTCTTCATCAATGCCCATTTCTGGTAGTTCATGATCAGATTTAACATAGCATTGACAAGATGCACACATGGCCATTCCACCACAAACACCAATAGTTCCTTCTGGAGCTAACTCGTAAGAACGAATAACTTCCATTAAGTTCATAGCCATATCAGTCGGTGCTTCTATTTCGTGTAAAACTCCATCACGATCTGTTATTTTTAGGATAACATCTTGTTCCATTAATCTATAGATTTAACAACGGCTTTAGGTGCTTCTTTTCTGGTGCCATCAAAACCATCAACACCACCAACTGTAGTATATTTCATTACATACTTTTTGTCTGGAAAAATACGTTGAAAAGCACTTTGACACATTAAAGTAGCTTCATGAAATCCACATAAAATTAATTTCAATTTACCTGGATAAGTGTTAACATCTCCAATAGCATATATTCCTGGAATGTTGGTTTGATAATCTAGCGCATTATTTACTTTGATTGCGTTTTTCTCTATTTCTAATCCCCAATTTGCAATAGGCCCTAGTTTTGGTGCCAATCCAAAAAGCGGAATAAAATGATCGGTTTCTAAAACGTACTCATCTTCATTATTTTTAGAAATAACAACTCCGGTAATATGATTATCTCCTACAACTCCTGAGATTTCTGCTGGAGTAATTAAGTTAATTTTTCCAGCATCTTTTAATTCTTGTACTTTTTCAACAGAATCTAAAGCGCCTCTAAATTCATTTCTTCTATGAACCAAGGTTACAGATTTAGCAATATCTGTTAAAAAAATAGACCAATCTAAAGCAGAATCTCCACCACCTGCAATGACCACTTTTTTATCTCTATACAACTCTGGTTCACGAATCATATATTCTACTCCTTTGTCTTCGAAGTTTGCAATGTTTGGAATCGGCGGCTTTCTTGGCTCAAAACTACCTAACCCTCCTGCAATTGCTACAATTGGTGCTTTGTGCTTTGTGCCTTTGTTGGTGGTAACAATAAAACTCCCGTCTTCTTGTTTTTCTATAGTTTCAGCTCGCTCTCCTAACGTAAAACCAGGCTCAAACTGTTTGCACTGTTCTAATAAATTTGTTGTTAAATCTCCAGCCAAAATCTCTGGGAATCCAGGGATGTCATAGATTGGTTTTTTAGGATAAATTTCTGAACATTGACCACCAGCTTGTGGTAATGCGTCAATTAAATGACATCTTAGTTTTAATAATCCTGCTTCAAAAACGGTAAACAATCCGGTTGGGCCTGCACCAATAATTAATATATCTGTTGTAATCATTACTTAAAAAAAATCATGTAAAAATAACGCTTGTAAAATTTTAAAAAACTGATTTTTATCAGCTAGTCTACATTCACTACTTTTTCAATTTGTGGAGCATATTTTTTAATGGTTGCTTCAACACCATTCTTTAATGTCATTTGATTGACAGAACACCCAATACAAGCACCTTCTAATTGTACTTTTACTGTTGTATCTTCTATAGATAATAGCTTTATGTTTCCGCCATCACTTAATAAAAAAGGGCGAATTTCTTCTAAAGCTTTTTCAACATTCGCAAGCGTTTCTTGTACTGTCATAACTTTTATTTTGTGCTACAACCACTCATTGTTGTTATTCTAACAATTTCTGTTGGTGGCAAATTTTCGTTTCGTTTTACTAACTGAGATAGCATTTCTTTAGTGGTGTCAGAAAAAGCTTTTTCTAGAGGTGTGTTTGTTTGTAATGCTACAGGATGGCCAACATCACCAGCTTCTCGAATACTTTGCACTAAAGGAATTTCACCTAAAAATTGAGTCTTGATATCTTCTGCTAAATTTTTTGCTCCACCATTTCCAAAAATATAATATTTGTTGTTTGGTAATTCTTCAGGTGTAAAATAGGCCATGTTTTCAATAATTCCCAACACAGGAACATTGATGCTTTCTTGTTGAAACATTGCAACTCCTTTTTTAGCATCCGCTAAAGCAATATTTTGTGGTGTACTCACAATCATTGCACCATTGATTGGTAAGGCTTGTACAATTGACAAATGTACATCTCCAGTTCCTGGAGGCAAATCAATCAATAAAAAATCCAATTCACCCCAATCAGCATCAAAAATCAATTGATTTAAAGCTTTTGAAGCCATCGGTCCACGCCAAATTACTGCTTGATTAGGATTTGTAAAAAAACCTAAAGACAATAATTTTACCCCATAATTTTCTACAGGTTTCATTTTAGAACGCCCATTTACATTTACAGATAATGGTTTTTCTTTTTCTACATCAAACATTAAATGCATAGAGGGCCCATAAACATCTGCGTCTAAAACGCCAACACTAAAACCCATTTTTGCTAATGTAATAGCAGTATTTGCTGTGATGGTTGATTTTCCAACGCCACCTTTTCCGGAAGCAACAGCAATGATATTTTTAATATTCGGAATTTCCTTTCCTTTGATTTGATTTGGATTTTCTTTCTTTGGAACTACAGCTTTTACATTTACTTTTACCATCACATCTTCACTAACTTTTAAGCGAAGGGTATTGATAATTTCACTTTCAACTCTTTTTTTAGCTTGTAAAGACGGATTGTTAATGGTAACATCAACAATTACTTCGTTGCCAAAAGTTACAACGTTTGTAATGTTTTCATTTTCAACTAAGCTTTTACCTTCTCCAGGTGCAGTAATAGTTTCTAATGCTTTGTATATATCTTGCTTTTTAAAGCTCATCTTACGATTTTAATTAGGATTAATTCTAAACTACAAATATAGTGTATAGAGTTTAGATAATAAAGAAGTTATAGTTTGTTTATCGATGGATAGATAAGTTGAATTTATGACAACTCTTCACTCGGATTCCAAAACGCTTTTTGAAAATCTTGAATTTGATTGTCGACAACAACAATCCCTTCACTTTCTAGTAATTGTTGCATTAAGTTTGTGCCATCAAAATGATGTTTTCCTGTAAGTAATCCTTTTCTATTAACAACTCTATGTGCAGGAACTTCTTCTTTTTGATTGTGAGAATTGTTCATTGCCCATCCAACCATTCTCGCAGAACGAGTTGCGCCAAGATAGGTGGCAATGGCCCCATAACTTGTAACTCTTCCGTAGGGAATTAATCGAGCAATTTTGTATACGTTGTCAAAAAAATTATCTGAAGAACTCATTTAGAATTAGTTGTATTTAATTCTAAATTTAATAAAAGTGATGGGTTTTCCTTTTTCTAAATACTGTTTTTCGTAAAAGGTTTGCGTTCCAATTACCTCTTCTGGAGAATAGGTGTTTTTATACACATCGTGATTTGCATGCAGTATTTCATGTCCTTCACCATGCAATAATCCTAAGGTATACCCGTGCATAAACTCACTATCAGTTTTTAAATTTACCACACCATTTTCTTTTAAAATATGATGGTACTTTTTTAAGAAGTCTGAATTGGTTAAACGATGTTTTGTGCGTTTGTATTTAATTTGAGGGTCAGGAAACGTAATCCAAATTTCATCAACTTCATTTTCTGCAAATAGTTCGCTAATCAATTCTATTTGAGTTCTAATAAAACCAACATTTGTTAAGTTTTCTTCTAAAGCCGTTTTTGCACCACGCCAAAAGCGAGCACCTTTAATATCAATTCCGATAAAATTTTTGTCAGGATTTTTTTGTGCAAGTGCAATGGTATATTCTCCTTTGCCACAACCAAGTTCTAAAACAATTGGGTTGTCGTTTTTGAAAAAAGTATTCCATTTACCCTTAAGAGAAAAACCATTTAGTATTTCTTCTCTTTTTGGCTGAACAACATTAGAAAACGTTTCGTTTTCATGAAAACGTTTTAATTTGTTTTTGCTTCCCAAAGTAAACTATTATTCTGCAGAATCTTCGATTCCTTCTCTTTTGAAGCGTGCAGATTCTTTCATCCAGTATGCAAATAATACTAATAATACAACTAAAAACATCCAGTTTACTACATTTGAAACCCACCAGCTTAAATCACTTAAGCGTAATGCTTGAAAAGGACCAAAAGCCCAGGTAAAAAAATCACCAATTAATCTAAAAATATTGCTTGCTATCATAACTTAAGTATCTTTACGTTGCAAAAATATAAAAACTAATTATGTTAGCCAATTTTTTCGGCAAATCAAAACCAGTAAATTTTATACTTATTACGGTACTTTTTTTTATCTACTATCTATTGGATTTTATAGTGGTAAAAAAAGCCGAAATAAATCTCGGAGACTTTTATAAGTTTTTGTTGGTTACTCCTTTGTTTTTGTTGCTTTTTTTATTGTTTAATTTTATCATTTCTAAAAATAAATTAACAAGAGATAATTCGTTTGCATTTTTACTTTTTGTAATTGGATTGGGTTTTCTAAATGCGTTCATTATAGAAACTTCAACAGTTTTTACTTTTTTATTGTTGTTTTTGTTTTTTAGAAGAGTGTATAGTTTAAGAACCTTAAAAATTGTATATCAAAAATTGTTTGATAGCGGATTTTGGTTAGGGGTGTTATTTTTAATTTCACCTTTTTACCTTCTATATATCGTTTTGCTTTATGCGGCTGTTTTCTTCTTTGCAAAAATCACAATTAGAACCGTGTTGATTCCGGTAGTAGGATTTATTACACCGGTCTTTTTATATTTCACCTACCTGTTTTGGACGTATGATTTAACCACTTTTTATCAATTGTTTGATACGAATTTTACTGTAGATTTAAGCTTTTACAAAACCGATTATTATAGCTTATTTGCAATGACATTTGCTTTTTTCACAGGTGTTTCTTTACTGTTAAGAACAGGAAAAGTGCTTTCTGTTAGTAATAAATTTAAAAGGAGCTGGGTATTGCTGATGTTGCATTTAGGAATAGCGATTGTATTTATTTCTTTGGTAGAAGAAAAGAACGGAACAGAATTCGTTACATTTTTATTTCCATCTACTATTATTATGGCAAATGGGCTGCAGTCAATGCATAAGAAACTCGTAATAAATATAGTGTTAGTAGTGTTTTTGATACTTTCTTTTGCAATACATTTTATAGCTTAGTTCCAAAAGCTAAATCACCCGCGTCACCTAAACCAGGAACAATATATCCTTTGTCGTTTAGTTCATCATCTATTGCTGCTATCCATAAATGAGTGTTTTCTGGAAAATGCTTTTTGATAAAATCGATTCCTTCTGTTGAACCAATTACACAAACTATATGTAGTTCTTTTGGATTGCCATATTTTTGGATGGCTTTAAAAACAGAAACTAAAGATTGCCCAGTTGCCAACATTGGATCTGCTAAAATTAAAACTTTATCATCAATAGAAGGAGAAGCAAAATACTCTACCACAATTTCAAATTCTGCATCATTATTAGGGTGGTTTCTATAGGCAGAGATAAAAGCATTTTCTGCATCATCAAAATAATTTAACAACCCTTGATGCAAAGGCAATCCTGCTCTTAAAATTGAACCTAAAACAATGTTTTTAATAGGCAGAAAACTCTTTTTTGCGCCTAAAGGAGTTGTAATGTTTTCTGAAGAATACTTTAAAGTTTTACTCAATTCATATCCTAAAATCTCTCCAATTCTTTCAATGTTTCTGCGAAAACGCATGGCATCCTTTTGAACAGAAACCTCTCTAATTTCTGCAATAAATTGGTTAAGAATTGAGTTTGTTTTTTCTAGGTGATGAATAATCATAACATATATTTTTGTTCAAATGTAAGAATTCAGTTTTAAAGTCGTTTCAACTTTTTCAATCACTTTTTTAGGTGAAATGGTTCGCATTGCATCTTCGTATCCGTCACAAATTTTATTTCCATAAATAGAACAGGGAATGTTTGGATATTTTTCTAAATCTGGAAGTATACAATTTTCTTGAGGTTGATTGTAAGGAGCAAAACCTGCAAAAGGATGTGTTGCTCCCCAAAGTGTAATGGTTGGTATTTGTAGCATCGCCGCAAAATGAGCATTCCCAGAATCCATTGCCAACATACAATCTAAATGAGCTATTGCATTGAGCTCTTCGCTTAAATTTAACTTTCCGGCTACAGAAATACAATTAGAAAACTTCTTTTCAATTTTAGAAAGGATTTCTATTTCAGGTTTTCCACCCCCAAAAAGCAAAAGGGTATTTTTTGTAGATAATTCATCTATTACTTTTTCCATCAAATCTATGGGATACATTTTAGCATCATAAGCCGCAAAGGGCGCTATTCCAATCCAATGATTCTTTTTTTCTCCAACTAAATTAATAATAGAATTCTGCAATTTTGATTTCTCTAGTTTTGTTGGTTTTGAAATATCTACCAAAAAACCCAGCTTCCTAAAAACATCTGCATATCGTTCATGAGAGGTTTTTAGTTGCTTAAAAATTTTGTTTGTTGTTCTCGTTAGCGCTTTCTTTTCGCTTCTTCCTTTGTCAATTACACTTATGTTCTTGCTAGAAAACTTAAAATAACTTCGTAAAATCTTAGATCGTAATACATTATGTACATCAGCAATATGGGTAATCTTTAATTTTTTTAACTCTTTGTAAAGTTGATACAAGCCTAAAACGCCTTTGTGTTTTTTGGTAACATCGGCTGCATAAAAAGTAACATTCGGAATGCCATCAAATAAAGGTTTTAAAAAAGCTTTAGACAGAAACGTAATTTTAATTTCTGGATGTTGTTCTATTAAAGCTCTAATTACAGGAATTGTCATCGCAACATCTCCCATTGCAGATAAACGAATTACTAAAATATGTGTGTTTGCTTGCAAAATTTATTGCTAATAATTAGTGAGTTGTAAAAATAACGAAAACAAAATAAGTTCTCTTGTTTTTTCAAAAATTCTCTGTAGTGATTGCATTTTTTAGAAGAATAATTCCTCAAATAATTATGTACCTTTGTTGCTGTATTTTAAAAAAGTATTGAATGATTCAATCTATGACTGGTTACGGTAAGTCCGTATTACAATTACCAACAAAAAAAGTTACGATAGAAATTAAAACGTTAAATAGTAAAAACTTAGATTTAAACGTTAGAGTTCCGTCTTATTATAAAGAAAAAGAATTGGCAGTAAGAAAAAAATTGGCAGCTGGTTTGGTAAGAGGTAAAATAGACTTTTCTATTTATGTAGAAATGACTTCGGATGAAACTACTACAACCATCAACAAGAACGTTGTTTCAAACTATATTCAGCAATTGAGAAATGTATTGTTTACAAATGATGACGATGTAGAGTTGCTAAAAATGGCGGTAAGAATGCCAGATGCGTTAAAAACTGAACGTGAAGAATTGGATGAAAACGAGTGGGAATTGATCAATACAGGTATTGATGAGGCTTTAAAAGAAACCATTCAGTATAGAATTGACGAAGCTGCTTCTTTAGAAGATGATTTTAAATTGCGAATTTTAAATATTAAAAAATATTTAGATGAAGTTCATGCTTTGGATGAAGAGCGCATTAAAAATGTTCGAGAGAAATTGCAAAAATCGATTGCAGATTTAAAAGTAGAAATTGATGAAAATCGTTTTGAACAAGAATTGATTTACTATCTAGAAAAGTTAGATATCAATGAAGAAAAAGTACGTTTAGGAAATCATTTAGAGTACTTTTTACAAGAATTAGATAGTAAAGATTCTAACGGAAAAAAATTAGGATTTATCATTCAAGAAATTGGAAGAGAAATCAACACCACAGGTTCTAAAGCAAATTTTGCTTCGATGCAAAAATCGGTGATTCAAATGAAAAACGAGTTGGAGAAAATTAAAGAACAAATCTTAAACGTGTTGTAGTTATATGGATAGTTTTCAAGGTAAATTATTTGTTTTTTCTGCGCCATCAGGTTCTGGTAAAACAACCATTGTTCGTCATTTATTAGCACAAGAAAAATTCAATTTAGAATTTTCTATTTCGGCAACTTCAAGATTACCTAGAGGAGAAGAAGTTGATGGGAAAGATTATTACTTCATTTCTTTAAAAGACTTTAAGCAGCATATAAAAAATGAAGATTTTTTAGAATGGGAAGAAGTATATAGAGATAATTTCTACGGAACCTTAAAAAGCGAAGTAGAACGTATTTGGGCAAAAGGGAAACACGTAATTTTTGATATAGATGTTGCTGGTGGATTGCGAATTAAAAAGAAATTCCCAGAACAAACATTAGCTGTTTTTGTAAAGCCACCAAGTATTGATGAGCTAAAAATACGGTTGAAAAAACGTAAAACAGAAAGCGACGAAAAGATAAATATGCGCATCGCAAAAGCCTCTATTGAATTGGCAACTGCACCGCAATTTGATAAAATTATTAAAAATTACGATTTAGAAGTTGCTTTTAAAGAAGCAGAAAATTTAGTTGGAGATTATTTAGGAATAAAAGAATAGAATAATAATTAATGTTCGGTCGAGCGGAGTCGAGAACTTCTGATTCCGCTCAACGTGACAAATCATTTTAAAATGAATATCGGTTTATACTTCGGCACCTTTAATCCCATTCATGTTGGGCATTTGATCATTGCCAATTATATGGTAGAAAACTCCGATTTAGATGAAGTTTGGTTCGTAGTTACTCCACACAATCCTTTTAAAAAGAAAAAATCCTTATTAGAAAATTACCATCGGTTAGAATTGGTGCACCTAGCAACAGAAAACTACGATAAGATTAAGCCTTCAGATATTGAGTTTCATTTGCCTCAGCCAAATTATACAGTCCATACCTTAGCACATATTGCAGACACCTATCCGCAACATACTTTTAGTTTGATTATGGGCGAAGACAACTTAAAAAGCTTTCACAAATGGAAAAATTATGAAATCATTTTAGAGCATCACCATCTTTATATATATCCAAGAGTTTCTGAAGGAAAAATAGAAACTCAATTCGACAAGCACCCAAAAATTCATCATATAAAAGCTCCAATTATTGAGCTTTCATCGACACAAATTAGAAACGGAATAAAAGAGAACAAAAACATACAACCTATGTTAACAGAAGCCGTTTGGAAGTATATTGATGAGATGAATTTTTATAGAAAATAGTTTCCCTGTTTTTTCGTTGTATATTTGTAATTCAAAGAAAAAAATCCGTGGCAAAAAAGACTCCAAAAAAAAGCAAGTTTAGGCAAAGGATAACCAATAAATTTAGATTGGTTGTTTTAAATGAAGACACCTTTGAAGAGCGTTTGTCTTTTAAGTTAACCATCTTAAACATTTTTGTTTTGAGCGGTGTGTTTTCGGTTGTTTTAATTGCTTTAACCACTGTATTTATTGCCTATACACCCATAAGAGAATACATTCCAGGATATTCTTCTACACAACTTAAAAAAGACGCTTCAAAATTAGTGTATGAAGCAGATTCATTAAAAAACAGGTTGCTATTAATAGAAAATTACACCAAAGCTATAATTCCGATTTTATCTGGAGAAGACCCACTTTCGGAAATAGATTTCGATTCGTTGAAAAGAGCTAGTATTTCTAAAATTGATGAAAAAAAATTAGATGCTTCTAAAACCGATTCTCTCTTTAGAGAAAAAATAGAAAGTAAAGATCGGTTTCCTTTGTTTGACAAGGCCGAAGATAAAATTGACATGGTCTTTTTTGCACCTTTAAATGGTAATGTTTCACAAGATTTTAACGCCACAAACAAACACTTTGCAATCGACATTACATCGGTAACTGGAACACCCGTAAAAGCGATAGAAGAAGGTAGAGTTATTTTTTCTGAATGGACTACAGAAACGGGTTATGTAATAATCATTGAACACGGTACAGGCTTTATTTCTGTATATAAACATAACGGTGCCTTGCTAAAACAACAAGGAGATTTTGTAAAATCTGGAGAAGCTATTGCAACGGTAGGTTCTACTGGTGAATTAACTACCGGGCCGCATTTGCATTTCGAATTATGGTATAATGGGTATCCTGTAAACCCAATCAATTATATAGATTTTAAATAAATGAGCCTAAAATCTTTTTTTGCCATTCCGATTGCCAAACTAGCTGTAAAGCAAGTTTATAAATGGGCAAACAATCCACATAAAACACAAGACAAGGTATTTAAAGACTTAATTTCTAAAGCAAAAAACACCGCTTTTGGAAAAGATCACGATTTTAAAAATATTAGCTCATACAACGATTTTAAAAACCGGGTTAAAGTTCAAGATTACGAGGGATTAAAACCGTATGTAGACAGAATCGTTGCTGGAGAAGAAGATGTACTTTGGAAAGGAAAACCAATTTATTTTGCCAAAACATCGGGCACAACATCTGGTGCAAAATACATTCCGATTACAAAAGAATCAATGCCGACGCATATTAAAGCGGCAAGAAATGCTTTGTTGTTTTATATCGCAGAAAAAAATGACGCAAGTTTTGTCAATGGAAAAATGATTTTTTTACAAGGAAGTCCTGTGTTAGAAAATAAAAACGGAATTCAATTAGGAAGGTTAAGTGGAATTGTAGCGCATTATGTACCACAATATTTATTGAAAAACAGGTTGCCAAGTTGGGAAACCAATTGTATTGAAGATTGGGACACCAAAGTAAATGCAATAGTTGAAGAAACAATCCAAGAAGACATGTCTGTAATTAGTGGAATTCCGTCTTGGGTACAGATGTATTTTGAAAAATTGATAGCTAAAACAGGAAAAACAGTTTCTGAAATTTTCCCGAATTTTAACTTCTTTGTGTATGGTGGTGTCAATTTTGAACCTTATAAAAACAAGTTTGAAAGTCTCATTGGCAAAAAGATAGATTATGTAGAATTGTATCCAGCTTCAGAAGGATTTATCGCCTACCAAGATTCACAAACCGAACCAGGAATGTTACTGCAATTAAATTCGGGTATTTTTTATGAGTTTATTCCTGCATTAGAATTTTATGATGAAAACCCAACAAGAATTTCAATCAAAGAGGTACAACTTGGTGTAAATTATGTGATTATTTTAAATACCAATGCCGGACTTTGGGGCTATAATATTGGTGACACTGTTGAGTTTACATCAACAAAACCATACCGAATTAAAGTTACAGGAAGAATCAAACATTTTATTTCTGCTTTTGGAGAACATGTGATAGGAAAAGAAGTAGAAAAAGCATTGAAAGATGCAATAGAAGGAACACACATCAATATTAGTGAGTTTACAGTTGCTCCGCAAGTAAATCCAGAAAGTGGTTTACCGTATCACGAATGGTTTATCGAATTTGAAAATGAACCAGAAAATTTAGAAGATTTTACAGCAAAGGTAGATGCTTCTATGCAAACGCAAAATATCTATTACCAAGATTTAATTGCTGGTAAAGTTTTGCGAACGCTGGTAATTAGAAAAGTTAGAAAAGGAGGGTTTCATGAGTATATGAAATCTATTGGAAAATTTGGAGGGCAAAATAAGATTCCGCAATTATCAGACAATCGTAAAATTGCAGATGTGTTGCAAGACTTTTTAAAAGAATAACTATGAAAATCATATCAACAAACATCGGAGAAAAAAAAGAAATTGATTGGAAAGGCAAAACAGTTACTACTGGGATTTTTAAATATTCGGTTGATGCACCAATTTTTTTAGATACAGAAGATGTAAAAGGAGATACTATTTGCGATAGGAAACACCACGGCGGAATTGACCAAGCGGTATACGGATATTCATTAAAGCATTACGATTTTTTTAAAAAACTACACCCTAATTTAGATTGGCAATTAGGCATGTTCGGAGAAAACTTAACCTTGGATGACCTAGACGAAACAAGCATTCATGTTGGAGATACTTACAGGGTTGGAGATGTAATTTTAGAAGTAACAAAATCTAGACAACCATGTATGACTTTAGGTGTTCGTTTTAACGATATGAAAATTGTAAAACAGTTTTGGAATACGAATTTTTGTGGGGTGTATTTTAAAGTCCTACAAACCGGTTTTGTAAAAACTGGAGATGTTTTTGAACAAGTAAAATCGTGTCCAGAAAACCCAACAATTGCAGAGATTTATGAAGCAAAAAGAGTTAGTAAAGGGGTGTAAATAGTTATTTTACTGTTTGCGTTTAAAAGAAACTTCCAATTGTTACAACAGAACAGGCTGCTAATACTAAAATACTAACTAATGTTAAGAAATGTATTTTGTTTTTCAGTATAATCTGTATTCCAAGAACTAAAAAAACCAATTCTGCAATTAGAAACGGAATTGTCAACAATTCTCTAAAAAAGCCAATTAAAACAAACTCAACTTTATAGTAATTAAGCAAGTAGATTAAAACAAAAAAAGACACAATTATAAAGTTGATACTTGTCAAATTTTTATTTGTTAGTAGTTTTTTCATTTTCTTGATATTTGACTAAAGCTAATGAATTTTAAAGAATTGCATAAAAAAACCGAAGCAATACTACTTCGGTTTTAATTTTATAAAAAAACAAGAATCTTATTTCTTAGCTAATAAATCTCTAATTTCAGCTAATAAATCTTCTTGGCTCGGTCCAGCTGGTGGAGGTGGTGCCGCAGCTTCTTCTTTTTTCTTGGTTGCGTTTATTCCTTTAATAATTACAAACATTACAAAGGCTACAATGATAAAGTCAATTAGGTTGGTTAAGAAATCACCATACAATACCGCAACTTCTCCGGTTACTTTTCCAGTTGCATCAGCAACACCTTCTGTAATAACGTATTTTAAATCTCTAAAATCAGCTTTAAATACCAAGCCAATTAACGGAGAAACAATTCCTCCAGTAAAAGAAGTTACCACTTGTTTAAAAGCTGCACCCATTACAAAACCAACTGCAATGTCAACTAAATTACCTTTAACGGCAAACTCTTTAAATTCTTTAAGCATTCCCATGTGTACTTGTTTTTAATAGTTAATCAGCTGCCAATTTAAGAAAATTTTAACATGTTAACAATCTTTTTACGCGTTGCGAGATTGCGGTTAGTATTTCGTATGGTATGGTATCTGTAGTGTCGGCTATTTCTTGAATCATTTCTTGAGAATTAAAGACAATTACTTCGTCTCCTTCTTTACAAGTAATGTTAGAAACATCTACCATAATCATATCCATACACACATTTCCAATGATGGGTGCTTTTTGATTGTTGACTAAAACCGAATATTTTTTATTTCCTAATTTTCTAGAAATTCCGTCTGCATGCCCCACAGGAATGGTAGCAGTTTTCATCGACTTGTTTGCGGTAAAAGCTCTGTTGTAGCCAACAGTTTCTCCAGGTTCAATCTTATGAATTTGAGAAATGATAGATTTGAGTGAAACTATATTTTTAAGTTGATTTGTTTCATTTTTATCATTGCCAAAACCATACAATCCTATTCCCAAACGAACCATATCAAATTGTGCTTGTGGATAATTGATAATTCCAGATGTGTTTAACAAATGCACAATGGGTTTATAACTTAAATGCGTATAAAACTGCTTTACAATAAAAGCAAAATCATTAATTTGATTGATAGTAAATTCATTTTCGTTTAGATCTTCGCTAGCTGCTAGATGCGAAAAGAGAGAAGCTATTTTAACATGACTTGTTGCTGCTATTTTTGATAAAATTAACGGAACATCTGTATGCCAAAAACCGATTCTGTTTAAACCGGTGTTGAATTTTAAATGAATTGGATAATTCAATAACAATTTAGCATCTGCAAATGCTAGAAAGGCATTAAAAATAGTAAAATTGTATAAATTGGGTTCTAATTGATGTTTAACAATCAGTTCTAAATTTGGAATTTGAGGATGTAATACCAAAATGGGTTTTTCAATGCCTGCGTTGCGTAAGTCAATTCCTTCATCGGTATAAGCAACCGCAAAATAATCTACATTATTTTCTAAAAACTTGGCAATTTTAGTAGCTTCACTTCCGTAACCAAAAGCTTTTACAACGACTAAAATTTTTGTGTCTTGCTCTAACTTGTTCTTAAAATATTGAAGATTATGGGTTAATGTATTTCCATCAATTTCTAAAACGGTTACATGACTATTCATTTATTCAGAATTTGTTTCAGAACCTTTTACATTAGATTCTAATTTTTTTGAAACCAGCTTTTCTTCTTTTTGTAATTGCAAAGCTTTGTAATAAGCAGCTCTGCTTAAAGGTTCGTATTCGTTAACTTCACCAAGCAACACCAACTCATCATTTTGCGCTTTTCTAAAGCTGTAATTTGCTAAATTTCCGGTATGTGTGCACACCGCATGAACTTTAGTTACGTACTCTGCAGTTGCCATTAAAGCAGGCATCGGACCAAACGGATTTCCTTTAAAATCCATGTCTAATCCGGCAACAATTACACGAATTCCTCTGTTGGCTAAATCGTTACAAACAGCTACAATTTCTTCATCAAAAAACTGTGCTTCATCTATCCCAACAACATCTACATCATTTGCTAACAAACGAATGTTTGCAGAAGAGGGAACAGGAGTTGAACGAATACGGTTGTCGTTATGAGAGACTACTTCATCTTCGTCATAACGTGTATCTACAGCAGGTTTAAAAATCTCTACACGTTGTTTTGCAAATTGCGCTCGTTTTAATCTTCGAATCAATTCTTCGGTTTTTCCAGAAAACATGGATCCACAAATTACTTCAATCCAACCAAATTGTTCTGTATGATTTACTGTATTTTCGAGAAACATTTTGTAGTTTTATGCTTGAAATATGATTATAATTGTATTTTACTTCAAGTCTTACAAATTTATTAAAAAAAAGATGCCTAGCATCAATTAATTTATCAACTTATGCACAAAAAATTAGCAGCCGACTTAACAAGTATTGCACATAGTATTTTGCAATTAAAAAATAAAGAAGATGTTTTAGTGTTAAAAGAAAAAGCATATCAAGTGTATGAAAAACTAACGTTATTGGCTTATGTTGATGAATATCTAAACACAACTCCTAATGCAACAGAAACTAAAGAAGAGTTGTTAGAGAAAATTGAAAAAGCAACACAAAAGACAAAAGAAAAAGAAGCTATTGAAGAGACAGCAGAAGAGGAGGAACTTGAAGAAGTTGTAGCAGAAAAAGAGATAGAAGACGTTAAAACAGAAGAAGTAACTGAAGACTTACCAGAAGAGCCTGTATCCAACGAAATAGAAATGGTTGAAGTCACAGAAACGATTGAAAAAACAACTATAGAAACAGAAGAAATTATAGAGCAACCGTTTGATGAATTGGAACAAACCTTATTTTCTGTTGAAAATACAACTGAAGAAATTGAAATTAAAGACAAGAAAACAATTACACTAGAAGAAGAATTACACGATACAATTTCTGTAGAAGTTGCGGCAGAACTTTTTGAAAAACCAGAAGCCGTAAAATCGGTAAACGATCAAAAACAACAAAATATTCAGATTGGTTTAAATGATAGAATTGCTTTTGTAAAAAATCTTTTTAACGGAAGTCAAGAAGAATTTAACAGAGTGGTTTCTCAATTAAATACTATAAAAACAGAGAAGGAAGCAAAAAAGTTTATCAATAAAATGGTAAAACCAGATTATAACTGGTCTGAACAAGAAGAATATGAAGCGCGTTTTATGGCTCTTGTAGAACGTAAATTTGCATAAAAGAAGAACACATGAAAATAGAAGTATCAAACGGAGAAATTATTGATAAGTACACCATTTTAGAAATTAAACTTTCTAAAATTAAAGACCCTAAAAAATTAGTAAATATTCAGCATGAATACGATACACTAACACCAGATGTAAAAAATATTTATGCAGACGCAAAAGATGAATCGCATCTTAAAAAATTACACAACGATTTGTTAGAAGTCAACAAAAAATTGTGGAAAATTGAAGATGATATTAGAGAATGCGAACGCGCCAATGATTTTGGACAAACTTTTATTGATTTAGCAAGAGCAGTGTATTATGTTAATGATGATCGTTCAGATGTAAAAAAAGAAATCAACATATTTACAGGTTCAGATTTAGTAGAAGAAAAATCGTATGAAGCTTATAAGTCAGAATAAATTGTAGATGAAAAGCCCCTTTTTTAGACTTCTTTTTTTGATTGTTTTGGTTGGATGTAAATCTTCCTACCAGGCAATTAGTTTTGAGACTAAAAACATACCCACTGCCCCAAATTATGCCAATGAAAAAACGTGGGCGGTTTTACCAACAAAGTATCCGGTTTCATTACAGAAATATGCAACCACAAACATTCTAGAGCTACAAGCCGATGTTTTTTATGTTTATCCAACTTTATTAATGGATAAAAAAGATCTTCGTTGGAATGCCCCAATTGATGATGAAATTCAGAATGATAAAGTTGTCAATACTGCTGTAAAAAATCAAGCTTCACCCTTTGCAACTTCGGGTAAAATATATGTTCCGTTTTATAGACAAGCACATATCAAATCGTATAGTTTGTATACTAAAGGAGGAAAAGAAGCTTTTGAAGTTGCCTACGCAGACGTAAAAAAAGCATTTGATTTTTATTTAAAAAATTATAATAAGGGCAGACCTATAATTATTGTTAGCCATAGTCAAGGGACAAATCATACAACACAATTATTAAAAGATTTTTTTGATGATCAACCATTGCAAAAGAGATTAATTGCAGCATATATTCCTGGAATGGGTTTAAAACCTAACGAATTTAAAACAATTCAACCAATGATGCAACCCAGTGAAACGGGGGGTTTTGTATCTTGGAATACATATAAAAAAGGAACTTTTCCGAAAAACAAAACTCAATACAAAGGTGCTGTAACTACAAATCCAATTACATGGGATGCTACGAAAACCACCACTTTAAATCAACACAAAGGGTTTTTGTATTCTAATGGTAAATTATACACAAAAGCCTTAAAAATTGAAATCACAGACGGAATGGTTTGGTCTACAAACCCTAAATTTCCATTGCGTTTTTTTATGTCTTTTATGAAGAATTATCACGCAGGTGATATCAACTTATTTTGGCAAGACATTAAAGAAAATGTTGCGTTGCGAACTAAGGCGTGGTTGGAAAAGAATTGAAACACTTGTCGTTTTTTGCAAAAGCAAGAATGTAACAATAGATGAGTTCTCGATACAATTTCGATGAAATCGAAATTACTCGAACTGACATTACAAATGCTTTTTTTGATTTAGAAATTAAATACATTAGCCTAAGAACTCTTTCAATCGTTCAATTTCTTTTTTACTGTTTCCAATAAAAATTTCTTCATTTACAATAAAAACAGGACGTTTTAAAAAAGTATATTCATCTAAAATATATTGTCTGTAGTCTGTCTCAGAAATTGCCTGATCTTTTAAATCCATTGCTTTATAAAGTTTAGCACGTTTGTTAAATAATGCTTCGTAGCTCTGAGAAAGTTTATGCATTTCTTCTAGCTGTTTTACTGTAATTGGATTGGTTTTTATTTCTTGCTTTTCAAATCCATCGAGGTTTATTTCTTTTAAAATTCTTCTGCAAGTATCACAAGTTTGTAAAAAGTAGACTTTTTTCATTTTATACGTTATATTTGATGCTAAATTAGAATAAATAATGAAAACGCAATTCGAATTATTAATCAAATCAAGAGAGCTTGTGTTGCAGGTAATTGACGATTTAACGATTGAACAATTACAGACTATACCAAAAGGATTTAAAAACAACATTGCTTGGAATGTAGCGCATCTGGTAGTAACACAGCAATTATTACACTATAAATTATCGGGTGTAAACTGTTTAATTCCTGATGACCTAATTGCTGATTTTAGAAAAGGAACTTTTCCGACTAGAAATTTTACAAATGAAGAATTTGATGAAATTAAAGATTTATTAAGCGCTTTACCAGAAACCTTAATAGAAGACTACGAAGCTGATATATTTCAAGACTATGAAGAATACCAAACCAGTACAGGTTTTGTGTTAGATTCTTTAGAAACGGCAATTGCTTTTAATAATTACCACGAAGGGTTGCATTTAGGAATTATCAGATCAATAAAAAAATTAGTATAACTAAATAAGGTATTTAAGCAATGAAGTTTAATACAAAAACAATACATGGAGGTCAACAACACGATCCGTCAACAGGAGCTGTAATGCCTCCAATTTATCAAACTTCAACTTACGCTCAGTCTAGTCCAGGCAAACATAAGGGATATATTTATTCGAGAGCAGCAAATCCAACAAGAACGGCATTAGAAAATGCGTTTGCTGCCATTGAAAACGGAACACATGGTTTTGCTTTTTCATCTGGGTTGTCTGCCATAGATTGTGTTTTAAAAATGCTAAATCCCGGAGATGAAGTAATTGCTGGAGATGACTTGTATGGAGGAACCTATAGAATGTTTACCCGAATGTTTTCGAAATATGGATTGAAATTTCATTTAGTAGATATGAATTCTATTGAAAATGTGACAAATTCAATTTCAGATAAAACTAAACTGATTTGGGTAGAAACACCAACCAATCCGTTGATGAAAATTGCTGATATTGAAGAGATAACCAAAGCGGTAAAAGCTGTTAATCCTGCTATTTTAGTAGCTGTTGATAATACATTTGCAACACCTTATTTACAACAACCGTTATCTTTAGGTGTCGATATCGTAATGCATTCAGCAACAAAATATTTGGGTGGTCATTCTGATTTGCTAATGGGTGCGTTAATGGTAAATGATGCAAAATTAGCAGAGGAGTTACATTTTATTCAGTTTGCTGGCGGAGCGATAGCAGGTCCGATGGATTCTTTTTTAGCACTACGCGGAGTTAAGACATTGCATATTCGAATGCAACGTCATTGTGAAAATGGAAGAGCTGTTGCTGCATATTTACAAAATCATCCTAAAGTAAAAGAAGTATACTATCCAGGTTTAGAAAATCATCCAAATCACGAAGTTGCAAAAAAACAAATGAAAGATTTTGGCGGAATGGTTTCTTTTAAATTGAAAGATGAAAGTCAACAAGCAGCATTTACATTTTTAGAAAACACCCATGTATTTACTTTAGCAGAATCTTTAGGAGGAGTAGAAAGTTTGGTAAATCATCCAGCGACAATGACACATGCTAGCATTCCAGAGCCAGAACGGCTAAAAATCGGAATTACAGATTCTTTAATCCGTTTAAGTGTTGGAATTGAAGATATTGAAGATTTGTTAAAAGACTTAGAACAAGCGTTAAATATATAAAAAAAGCCGATGAAATTTCATCGGCTTTTTTTATATATTCTTATTGAAGTTTAAATGATATATCAATCCAAATTGAAGATTGGTAAGTGTTTCGTTACTTTTATTTTCTACTACATCAGCTTGTAAACCGTCTATTGCATCAGAAGCATAAATTTCCCATTTAAATTGAGCTACTATATCAATTTTTCTAGAAAGTTTGTAGCGAGTTCCCACACCTGTGTTAAAAGCAAAAGCACCTCCAAGGCCTTCTTTAATAGCTCCTTCTATCCTATATTTTTCTGGTAAAAAATTAATATTGGTATGCCAATCACCAAGAGAAGAACTTACGCTATTGTTGTATAAAGAATAATTAACTCCAAAATTTACAAACGGATTTAATTTAGAAGAACTTCGTTGGTTAAAAAAATTGGTAATATCTTTTAAATAGTATTCTATTTGTACACCAAAATTTACCAAACTAATATTACCGCTCATTTTACTTAAAATTTCTTTAGCTGATAAAATTTTATTTTCTCCTTCTTGCTTATTATTTGTGTTGCTTTCTGTAAAATTTACATGATGCTTTAAATCAGTACTATTTAAAAAGTTGATTTCAGATTTTATAACAATATGATCTAAGATAGATCTTCTGCCATTCCAATTATTGCTATTTGAAAATTGCATGTAATGTGCAACAGTTAACGACGTAGTGTTATTTGCAGTTTCACTTAAAATATCACCTCTAATTCCGTAATCGGTTTGTAAAGATGCTTTGCCGGTTAAAACACCAATTTCGTGTGATATTTTCTGAGAAAAAACAAAAGAAGTCGCAAAAATAAATATGTAGAAAAATTTAGGGATAATTCGCATAATATGAGGGATTAAAAGGGATAAAAATAAATCACAATTATTATTTAAATAAGTGTAATTATTCTTAACCTGCAAAAAAGCTATAGCTTGTCGTTGATATTAAAAAGTTGTGGGATATTGTCTTTTAAAAAGAGATGTTAGAACAAAATAACGACAATAATTAGTAAGTATTAACTTCATTTTTAGGGGGGTTAAAACATTAATATTGGTACAATTATATGAAATCAATATTTAAAAACAAAGTTTTTATTAAAAACATTTTATAAAACCTATTCAATTACAAACGTTTCAGAGAAACTCCAATTGGCTTTTAGGTTAAAGATTATTGGTAAGTAAATTACGCTTTCAGGTTGAAGTTTTTTAAGGTAATTTCCTGTATCCCAATTATTATTGTTGTTTGTGTCTAAAATAGCTCTCACCATATATCTTCCAGGTGGAATCAATTCAAACAAAATGTTATTAGTAGTAGAAGCAGCAATTTTTTGTATCACTTTTTTATCGCTCTCTCTAACTAATTCTAAAAATACTGGGGATGAAGAGTTGTTGTTTAAGTTTATAGAAATGCTTCCGTAATCTTCAGGTTCTTTTGTTTTAAAAATATAATTTAATGTGTCATTTTGTGTTTCAAAAATGTCTGTTAACGCTTTTGGCAAAAAAGTCAATCTGTAATTTGAATTGTATTTTTTATTGAATACAAAATGAATTTTATTTGTAGTTTTTTCTAAAATAGGTTGGTATGAAACTCTTAAAGAATCCTTGTCAAAAAACAAAATTTTTGTAGTGTCAATTTCTGTAACAGGGTTGTTACTTGTTAGAGTTAAGGTGTCTTTTAAATCTAAAATATTGACAATATTAGAATTGATTTTTAAAGAATCTAGTGTTTTTTTTCTAAGAAAAACGGTTAGTGTATCGCTATAATTCTCTTTTTTAATATTAAAAACTAAAGAATCAGTATTAATTTTTGAATACCAATAATAGATGCTGTCTTTAGTCGAATCAAATTTGTATTCACTTTTAAAATTTTTAGGAACTTCGGATAATAATTTTATATCAATATGATGTCTGTCTCCTTCAAAATCAAAAATAATTTTCCCTTTTGATATTTCTTTTGCGCTCATCATTTTAAAAGCTGGAGCTTCGTTAAAAAGCGATATAGGTTCTTTTAAAACACTGTCTTTAGGCAATTCTATAAATTGATTGTAAAAACCAATTTTATCTTCTTTTGGATTAAAAGTATAATTGTTGGAAGCATCTTTAAGTGCAATCAAAAGATATTTGCCTTTTTTAATGTTTGTAATTGTAAATAAAGAATCTATTGCATTGGTAATGTAATTAGGTTTTTTCTTGTAAATAATAGAATCTGAAAAAGTTGAATCTATTCGATACAACAAAACACTAATGTCTTTGTCAATTTTATTCTTGTAAGCATCTTTAATGAAACCTTTTGTTTTTAAAGAATCTACATAATCTCCAGTTGAAAAAACATAGTTAAAGCTTTTTAAAACATTTCCTTCATTATTGTCTTCAATGCTATTTCCAAAATTAAAAATATATGTAGTGTTTGCCTTTAACGTATCGGTTAATTTAATTGTAATTTCTTTGCTTGGTGAGCCTTGCGGACTTATTGTAGGAAAGTATTTTAAAGGAGGAGAAATAACCAATTGCTGATTTAAGTTTTTCAGCGTAATATATTCATTAAAAGAAAGTTTAATTTTTTTACTATTAAAATGGATGCTTTTATAAGGCGGACTTGCAATTACCATAACAGGCGCCAAACTGTCTTTTAATCCGCCATTTGGTCTTCCTTTTCTAGCACAATTACTTGTTAAAAGAATGAGTACAAAAACGAATATAAAATGTTTTAAAAAGGATTTCAAGCGGTTTAATTTTAACGCAAAATAACAATTTTTTTACAGTAAAAACGCTCATTTTTTAGTTAAATTATTCTGTGTATGCCATAGTTACAATACTGATTTTAATTTTTTCGGAAGTAAATAATTCTTTACAGCAAGATTCTAATGTTGCGCCGGTTGTAATAACATCATCAATTAACAAGATGTGTTTGTTGGTTAATATTGATTTATCTGGCACACTAAATTTTGTGCCGTTATTGCTAAACCTTTCGAAACGCTGTTTAAAAGTTTGCGTTTTTGTGGCAGATGTTCTAATTAAAACATCTTCTATATATGGTTTCTTTAACTGTTTTGATAGGCTTAATCCAAAAGTAGTGAGCTGATTATATCCGCGCTGTTTTTGCTTTTTTGGATGCAGAGGAACTGGAATAATACAATCAATAGTATTAAATTCATTAGAATTTGCAAGAATTTGTCCAAACCAATCCCCAATAAAAGATCCAATTTCTTGATTTCCTTTGTATTTTAAATGATGAATTAAGTCTTTTGTTTTTCCATCTTTTCTGTAAAATAAAAATGAAGTAGCCTTTTCAATAGGAATTCTTCCGTAAAAAGCTTTTGTAATTTTATTATCTTTATAATCTTTGTAACAAATCATGGGTAAATCATGTCTACAAAGTGTACAGATAATTTTTTCGGACTGTAATAACTTAGATTCGCAGGTAATGCATATCTTCGGAAAAAATAGATGTAACACATCTTTTAAGTAATTCATGTTTCTTAGCTTTTTAATGTTAAGATACTAAAAACAAATTAGTGGGTAAAAAAATTGATTTTTTTAAAGTAGCTGTAAAGAGTATGAAAACTTCTGGAACAGTAATGCCAAGTTCAAGGTTTTTAGCGCAAAAAATGTTAAAAGATATCGATTTTTCTTCTTGTAAAGTTTTGGTAGAATTAGGTCCTGGAAACGGAGTAATTACAAATCAGATATTAAAAAATTTACATCCAGATTCGCATTTAATTTGTTTTGAAGTAAATGATGCATTTTACCAAAACTTAAAAAAAATAGACCATCCACAGTTAACGGTTTTAAAAGTTTCAGCAGAACAAATAGAAATAGAAATGAAAAAATTGGGTTTTGCGAAAGCTTGTCATATTGTATCAAGTTTACCTCTAACAATCATTCCAAGTACCGTTTCTAACGCAATTTTAAAAAACGCTATAAATTCGCTAAATGAAAACGGAACATTCATTCAATATCAATATAGTTTAACCTATTATAAAAAGTTAAAAGCTGTTTTTAATAAAAAAATATCTTTAGATTTTGAATTGTTAAATTTCCCGCCAGCATTTGTATACAGATGCAAAAAAGAGCATTAATTTTTTCTTGTTAACTTTTTAGATTGATGTATCTTTGCAGTCATTATGGCAAAACAAGAAGATCAGTTTAAGAAAGTATTATCGCACGCTAAAGAATACGGTTATGTATTTCAATCCTCAGAGATTTATGATGGCTTAAGTGCGGTGTATGATTATGCTCAAAATGGAGTTGAGTTAAAGAAGAATATTAGAGAGTATTGGTGGAAAGCAATGGTGCAAATGCACGAAAATATTGTCGGTATTGACGCTGCAATTTTGATGCACCCAACAACATGGAAAGCTTCTGGGCACGTAGATGCTTTTAACGATCCATTAATTGACAACAAAGATTCTAAAAAACGCTATAGAGCTGATGTTTTAATAGAAGATTATTGTGCCAAGATAGAAGCAAAAATAGACAAAGAGGTTGCTAAAGCGGCAAAACGTTTTGGAGATGCTTTTAATAAGGAAGAATTTGTTGCTACCAATGGAAGAGTAATAGGTTATCAAGAAAAAATCAACTCGATTTTATCTCGAATGGCTTCCTCTCTAGAAAAAGAAGATTTAGCCGATGTAAAAGCATTGATTGAAGAATTAGAAATTGCAGACCCTTTAACAGGATCTAAAAATTGGACAGAGGTAAAGCAGTTCAATTTAATGTTTGGAACTCAAATTGGAGCATCAGCAGAAAGTTCAACCCAAGTATACCTTAGGCCAGAAACTGCACAGGGAATTTTTGTTAATTTCTTAAATGTGCAAAAAACTGGGCGAATGAAAGTTCCATTCGGAATTGCACAAACAGGTAAAGCGTTTAGAAATGAAATTGTGGCAAGACAATTTATTTTTAGAATGCGTGAGTTTGAACAAATGGAAATGCAATTTTTTGTAAAACCAGGAACTCAAAAAGAATGGTATGAAAACTGGAAAGAAACCAGAATGAAATGGCATTTATCTTTAGGAATGGGAACAGAAAATTATCGTTTTCACGATCATGAAAAATTAGCACACTATGCAGATGCAGCTTCCGATATTGAGTTTAAATTTCCGTTTGGGTTTAAAGAATTAGAAGGAATTCATTCTAGAACAGATTTTGATTTAAAAGCACATGAAGCACATTCGGGTAAAAAATTACAATACTTTGATCACGAAGAAAATAAAAGTTATGTGCCGTATGTTGTAGAAACTTCTATTGGTTTAGACAGAATGTTTTTAGCAGTTTTCTCTCACTCTTTACAAGAGGAGGAATTAGAAAACGGTACAACTAGAACTGTACTAAAATTGCCAGCAGTTTTAGCGCCTTTTAAAGCAGCTATTTTGCCATTGGTTAAGAAAGATGGTTTGCCAGAAGTTGCTCGTGATATTTTAAACGATTTGAAATGGGATTTCAATGTGTTTTATGACGAAAAAGATGCGGTTGGAAAACGCTATAGAAGACAAGATGCAGCTGGAACCCCTTTTTGTATTACAGTAGATCACGATACATTAAATGACAAATGTGTTACCATTAGGCATAGAGACACTATGGAACAAAAACGTGTTGCCATAGCAGATTTAAAAGAACTTATCAATGCAGAAGTGGCTGTAAAAAACTGGTTGCAAAAAATGTAACAATCATTTACTCAGTATTTTATTATAAAACAGAAAGTCTTATCAATATTGATGAGGCTTTCTGTTTTTAAAGTAACTTATTTTTTGTCTTTAACAGCACAAGTACTAATCCCAAACGGTGCATAAAGAGGGCAAAAACTTATAAAACTTGTTAGTACAAATACGCCTGCAAATACTAAAAGAACAATCCCTAATGTTCCTGAAATGACGTTAAAATAGAATAAGCCAGCAATTACAATAGCAATTACAATTCTAACAATTTTGTCTGTAGATCCCATATTTTTTTTCATAATAAAAAATTTTAAGTGATGATTATTTTTTAATAATTAAGCTTTCGCTATTATGCAAGTTATAGTATTTAATTGTAAAAAAGCATAAAAAAACCTAAAAGTCAGACTTTTAGGTTTTTTTATAATGTGTTTTATTATTACTGTTTCTTAGAACCTCCAACCAACATTTACACCAACTCTTGGTACAACAATTGGAGAATTGCTACTAAATAAATTACGACCAGCACCTCCATAAATATCAACTGTAAATCCACCTTCAGAAACATACTTCATTCCAACTGCAACCCCTAAAGCTCCATCAGTATAATCTTCGTAAGTGCTTGGACCTCCTAGTACTTTCATTTCTTTTTCTCCAAAGTTAAAAGCAAAAAAACCTTCTCCGAAGAAATTCCAATTGTTTTCTGACGTAAAATAATGACGGAAAAACGGTGTAATAGCACGTTTTTCATTGTATTTAAAATCTGCAGTATTTTTTTCGAAGTTTATGAATCCAGAAACACCAAAAGAAGAGGTTTCATCAATATACTTTTCATAAGAAACTTCTATAGTTTTTAAAACCAAGGCATCAAAAATATCTAATTTAATTTCTTGTTGTGCTTGTGTAAATGAAGCGGTTAAAATGGCAATAACGATAAAAAGCTTTTTCATTTTTTGTTTTTAATATTAGTAATGTTTGTAGTATAACGTAAATATTCTTTTACAATTATAATTGAGTACAAATCTAATGTTATTTTTTAATAATTGTTAGCGTCTATAAGTTAAAAATTAGCTCGTAATTGTATTGAGCCATTATGTATGGTCGTTGTGCCTTCTCCTTTTCTACCTAGGTAATTAAAGTTTAAATTGATAAAAGAATTTATTTTTTGCTGATATAAGATAGACCATGTATAATTTCTTCCAGCTTGTAAACCTTCTAACATTTGGTAGGCAACAGGGCTGTTTTGATTGCCCGTAAAACTATTGTTAAACAAATTAATTTCTGCTCGTAGTAAAGTGTTTTTTGAGGAATTGTAATAGTAGGAGCTTCCTAGTTTTTGTTGCTCTAAAGTTTCTAAACCGCCAATACTATTTTCTTTGTTTTTATAATTATAAAAGAAAGAAAATTGATGATTTTTAGCATATCCAAAAGTAAATTTAGGAGCTATCTCATAAGCATCAATTGTGTAGTTTTGATTCGTGAAATTCTCAGTAATTACTTCGTCTTTTGAGGTGTTTGTTTTTAAATCAAAAAGCCAAAAAGCACTTAATTTATGAGCAAATTCTAATTGATGTAGTTTTGTATTGTTTTCTTGATTTCCAATACTATACAAATGTTTGTTTTTAGATGAAGCAAAAGTAAAAATAGCACTATAGGTATTTAAGTTTTTATTCAAATACAAACTATTTCTTATGCTTAAATTTAACCCTAACAGCTTCGTTTCGTCTATGTCAAATGGATTTAAATTGAAAGTATTAGTAGACCTTTTTTGTTCATTGTCCACGATAAAATTTGTTTGATTGTAAAAATGAGAAAGCACTTTTTTAACTCCAGTTTTACTTGACCATTGAGAAGGGTTTATCGTAAACAATTGCTGCCATTTAGCACGTTGTGTATTTATAAAAGTTAAGTTGGGCAGAGCTACACGTAAATATTCTGCTTGGTCTTTATAAATAGCAATCTCAAACTCATTAAATTCTTTAATTCCGTTGTTGTTGTAATCAATCCAAGTGTAGTATCCTTGACCAGGTTCTGTTTTAATATATACATATTCTTGTCTTGGAATATTACCAGAAGAGGTTTCGTAAATGGTATTAAAATTAATAAAGTTCTTAAAGAGTTTTTGACTATACACAATTTTAGAGTTCAACGCTTTTTCAGTTGCCGAAAACGCATTATTTGTAATTCTGTAATTTGCAAAAACGGCTAAGTTACTGGTAGAGTTTTGTAAAATTTTACTGTTGATATAGTATGTTTTTCGTGAGTTTATTTTTGTGAAAGCATTATTACGGATGCTATCATTTAGCCTGTAATTGAATCCAATTTTGGCATATACTTTTGCAGAATCACCCAATCCAATATAGGTTTCATATTCTTTAAACTGATGGCTTAATTTGCTTAATTTTTGATTTGATTTTGTAGTTATTTTATTGGTTTCTACATTTATAAAACCACCAATCCAAGAATTAGAAAAAGAATGTTCTACTTTTCCTTTTGCTCTTAAAAAAGTGTTGGTTTCAACAGTTGAATCGCTATTTAGTACACTGATAAACGAATTAATTTTTGTGTTTTTTAATTTCGTTTGGCTGTTAAAGTCGTGTTTTATTCCGTTATAAGTATCAGAATAATTCAGCAAATTAAATCCATAGGTATATTTTGAATTTTGTTTATTGTCTAAAATAAATTGAGCGCTAATTTGATTTCGATTTCCAAGCGGATTTACAACATTCCAATCTCGTCTAAATTCAACAGCATCAAAACGTTGTTCGGTTGCAAAATTTTGATGAATAAAACTATAATCAAAAGCGGTAGACATTTTCCATTTTTTATCCATAAAAACCTGCTTCCATTGTAATTTTGTAGCCAACCCTTTGTTCTCAGAATCATCAATAGAAGAAAATAAGTTTGCATCATTATTACTCAAGGCAATTTCTCCAAAAACTTTTGTTTTTTTAGACGGATTGTAAGTAGTGTTTACAACAGCAACTTGATATTTTGACGGTGCCGCCAGCCTAATTATTGGTTGATAATTTCCTAAATTAGTTCCAATGTATTTGTAAATATTACCAATTGCAATGGTTTTGTCTAAAACATAGTCACCTTTATTGGCGCCGACAAATGTAAACGTAACGTTGAATAATTGATCAGTTGCTATTGTTGAGTGTTCAAAAATTTCTGAAGCACCATTTGTTATTTTTTTATACAAAACTCTGTTTTCAGAATACACATCTTCATAAGCGCTATTTGCAAACATTTTTGAGGTGTCGTTACCTGCATTTGCTAAAATTTGCTTTTGAGCATCAGATAAATTTTGTTGTATAGGTTGACTTTTAGCGTCATTTTCATTGTAAAAAAAACCATTTAAAATAAATTTTTTGCTTGTATACGTGGCTTTTTCATAGGTAACAAAACGGGTGTAATTTCTGTTAGAGTATTGGTAGTCTAAATGAAAACGAATATCATTTGTTACCGGAAAAGTAGTATTAAAACGAATCTCAGAATTGTTATAATCTATTGTGTAATCTTTGTTTTCTCCTCTGTTTAATAAAACTCCATTTGCATACAAAGCATCGCTTCCGGCTACAATAATGATAAAAGCTTCGTTGTTTGGACCAATAATTTTATAAGGTCCTTGATTGCCTTCTTTACCTATAAACTTAAAACTTGTAAACTTACCTCTAACCACCGCACCAGAAGCTAATACATTAAGATTGTTGTTAAGTGTTGCTTCAACTTTTAAACCAGCAACTTTTTTAGTAAAAGGCATAAAATAACTATCAGAATTTGTTAAGTCTAAGTCACCTGCTTTTACACGCCATTTTTTATGAGTAAACTCTATAAAAATTCGATCGAAATCGGTAATATTTTGAGAATAACCGTTGTCTTGTAACGGAATGTTAGTGTCAAAAATATTGGCTCGTATACTCACGTCTTTAGATAAATTTCCTTTAATTGTTAAATCTAAAGAAGAGTTGACAACTGAGTTTTGATTATTGCCAATAGTTAAACCTCGAGTAATGTTTCCAGATGTTTCTAAGTTGTTAAAGAGCTCTTTTTTTTGCTGATTTGTATTGGTTGTTAAACTATATAATTGTTGAGTGTTGTTGGTGTTTGGGACAATGATTTTATCGTCATATTTTTGATATACTTTGGTTACAAAATCAGGGAAACGAAAATATTCTACAGTAATAAATTGATATTTTTGAGCATTAATGATTAATTGCGCTTTTATAAAATCTATTTGATATTCTGAAGCCGGAATTACCGTTTTGTTTTGAGTGAGTACTTTAAATAATTGCGAATTGATGCTAACAGAATCAATCTGAATAGTATCTTTTACCAAGGTAAAATTTTTAGATCTAAAATCTGTAGAACCAGTTTGCCCATAAGTTGAAAAACCTACACAAACAAAAAAGGTAAAAAAGATTTTTTTGATCATAGTACACTAACGCTCTAAATGTAAAAATAGTTTAAAACAACGACTGTTGTTTAACGGGGTTTTCGTGATCTAATAACCATTTTTTTCTCCAAATTCCACCTGCATATCCTGTTAAAGATCCATCAGAGCCAATTACACGATGACACGGAATTACAATCCAAATGGGGTTTTTACCATTTGCTGAGGCTACAGCTCTAATAGCTTTTACATCTCCAATTGCTTTACTTTGCTCTAAATAGGTTCTTGTAGAATTGTACGGAATGTTTAATAATTCTTTCCAAACTTTTTGCTGAAATTCGGTTCCCTGTGGATTTAATTGTAAGTCAAATTCTGTTCTTGTTCCTGCAAAATACTCATCTAATTGAGAAATACACTCTTTCATGCAGGTAGGAATCTTTGTTTTTGTCACTTCGAGCCTTTCGACTTCGCTCAAGACAGGCTCCGTCGAAAAGTCATCATCTAAAACAGAAATGGATTGAATGCCCTTTTTATCTCCAATAATTTTTGCAGTTCCTATAGGTGTTTTGTAATATATGACAGCCTTAGATTCCAAAGATATCTTTTGAGTTTTGAGTAGTGATTTTAGCAATTTCTTCAAAGGAAATTTGATAAATAGATGCTAGCTTTTTAACAACTTGGGATATATAACTACTTTCGTTTCGTTTTCCTCTATAAGGTGTAGGTGCTAAATAGGGCGAATCGGTTTCTAACACAATATGTTTGATATTTATTTGATCAAGAAATTGATCTATTTTTCCGTTTTTAAAAGTTACAACACCACCAATTCCTAATTTCATATTGTATGAAATGGCTTTTTGTGCTTGTTTTAAAGTTCCTGTAAAACAATGAAAAATTCCAAATAAATCATCACCTTTTTCAGTTTCTAAGACCTCGAAAATCTCATCAAAAGCATCTCTGCAATGAATAATTATGGGTAGTTTTTTTTCTTTTGCCCACTGTATTTGTGTTCTAAAAGCTTCTTGTTGTTGAGCTAAAAAACTTTTATCCCAATACAAATCAATTCCGATTTCTCCAATGGCGTAAAAAGAGCGTTTATCAATCCATTTTTTTACATGCGCTAATTCTTCTCTGTAATTTTCTTTGACGGATGTTGGATGCAATCCCATCATTAAAAAGACATCTTTAGGATATTCTGATTCTAAATGAAACATGCTTTCTGTATAAGAAGAGTCAATTGCAGGAATAAAAAAACGAGAAACTCCAGCTTCTTTAGCTCTTGTCATCATTTCATTTCTGTCTTCATCAAATTGTTCAGAATATAAATGTGTATGCGTATCAGTAATCATTAAAAATGTATTTTAGCAATCACAAAAGTAGGGTTAAATGACAAGTCTTAAAAAAGTATTGCAAAAAAAGAAGTATATAAAAATTAAGTTGAAAAGGATAGCTACAAATCATTTGGAGTTGAACGCTAAGATAAACGGAATTAAAGGTCGGTTTATTTTAGATACAGGTGCTTCTAACTCTTGTGTAGATCTAGATTTAATAACATATTTTAACTTGCATGCAGAAGAATCTGACACAAAAGCAGCTGGAGCAGGAGCTACAGATATGGAAACGCAAAAATCTACAGACAATACGTTGCAAATTGGTAATTGGAAAACGAATAAAAGTCACCTGGTTTTGTTTGATATGACTCATGTAAATACTGCATTAACTCAACACAATGCAAAAGAAGTTCATGGAATCATTGGTGCAGATATTTTAGAAATGGGCAACGCAATTATTGATTATAACACCATGGTATTGTATTTAAAAAAAGAACCTCTTTTTAAAAGTAAAACGGTATTTAAAGAAGATAAAATACAGTTGCCTTTTTAAAATTTTTAAAAAAATATATGCATTTAAAGTACCTTATTTTGCTGGTTTTTAATTAGCTAAATCAGATTTTTCTACACTCAATTGTATATGACTACTGTTACAATTTTATTTTATTCTCGTCTTTAGAGTATAACATTAAAATTTAAAATCATGAAATTAGCATCACATCCACGAGTCATCGAAAGAGGAATTTTAACTTCTGCTTATAAGCAAGAAATTAAACAGAACATTAGTGAAATGAAGAGAAAATCTTTATCTCAAATTAAATCTTCAATCTTAAATAGTCACGAGAAACTTCAAAGTAAAACAGGGACGGTTTTACAATTATCATTCTTTGCCATTATCTTGGTAGTTATCCTATTATAAAAGAAAAAATCTCACCTTTAGCAAAGTGAGATTTTAATGCGGATAAGAAGTTGCTATTTAACTTAATACTTCTTTTATTCTTTTGATTGCTTCTTGTAGCTGTTCTACAGATGCAGCATACGATAAACGCACACAGTTTGGAGCTCCAAAAGCCTCACCAGTTACCGTTGCAACGTTTGCTTCTTCTAATAAGAACATAGAAAAATCGTTTGCAGTTTGTATTGTTTTTCCTTTAATTGTTTTTCCAAAAAAGGCAGTAACATCAGGGAAAACATAAAATGCTCCAGCAGGGATATTTAATTTGAATCCGTCTATTTCTCCAAGAAGCTCAAGAACCATATCTCTACGTTTTTGAAACTCATCAACCATAAATTGAACTTTAGAAACCGGTGCTAATACCGCTGTAATTGCAGCTCTTTGCGCTATACAATTGGTTCCTGAAGTAATTTGTCCTTGCATTTTTGTACAAGCTTTAGCAATCCATTCTGGAGCGCCAATATAACCAACCCTCCATCCAGTCATTGCAAATGCTTTTGCCAAACCATTCACTGTAATTGTTCTGTCGTACATGTTATCAATAGCGGCAAAACTAAACGGTTTTGTTCCATAATTGATATGCTCATAAATTTCATCAGATAAAATAAAGATCTGTGGATGTTTTTCTAGCACTTTTGCCAACGCTCTGTATTCTTGTTCGGTATAAATAGTTCCGCTAGGATTATTTGGTGAATTAAAGAATATCATCTTTGTTTTTGGAGTAATCGAGGCTTCTAATTGTGCTGGAGTTATTTTAAAATCTGTTTCAATAGTAGAAGGTATCTCTATAAAATTTGCTTCACATAAAGTAGCAATGGCAGAATAGCTTACCCAGTAAGGGGCTGGTAATAAAACATCATCACCAGGATTTAACAACACCTGTGCAACATTGGCAATAGATTGTTTAGCGCCGGTAGACACCACAATTTGATTTGGTGCATATTCTAAATTGTTATCGCGTTTAAATTTTACACAGATAGCTTCTTTTAATTCTACATAACCATCAACTGGAGTATAAGAATTGTAATTCTGATTGATTGCTTCAATGGCAGCGTCTTTAATAAAATCTGGAGTATTAAAATCTGGTTCACCCAAACTTAAACTGATAATATCTTTTCCTGCTAATTTTAATTCTCTTGCTTTAGCAGCCATTGCCAAAGTTTCTGAAACAGGTAAACTGTTAATTCTGTCTGATAAAGGATGTGACATTCTATAATTCTGATGCTAGTTTTCTTATGCGACTACATGTGGGTGTTTTCCCAAATTCCCTAAATGTTTAAAATGCTCTATAATAGCTCTTCTAGTTGTTTGGTATTCGTTGTAAGGCAAATTAAATTCCTTCGCTGTTTCCTTAACTATTTTAGCTAATTTATCATAATGAACATGAGAAATATGCGGAAAAATATGATGTTCTACTTGATGATTTAATCCACCAGTATAAAAGTTTACAATCCAGTTGCTAGGCGCAAAATTAGACGTTGTATACAATTGATGTACCGCCCAAGTATGTTCTAAATTTCCGTCTTTATCAGGAACGGGCATTGTTGTTTTAGGAACTATATGTGCCAACTGAAACACCAAACTTAGTATCATTCCTGCAGTATAATGCATTACAAAAAACCCGATAATAACTTTCCACCATGCAATGTCTAAAACCAAAAGTGGTAATACAATCCAAAGAGAATAATAAACTAATTTAGAGATAATTAACTTCGTCCATTCTACTTTAGGGTTTGGAAATTTACCATAAGATAATTTACGCTTTAAATAGTTGCGCATTTGTTTAATATCTGTGGTAATTGCCCAGTTGATGGTTAACAATCCGTATAAAAAAATTGAATAATATTTTTGGAATTTATGAATAGGAAACCATTTAGCATGTTGTGAAAAACGAATAATTCTACCAGCATCAATATCTTCATCATGATCTTTTACATTGGTGAATGTATGGTGTAGTACATTGTGTTGCACTTTCCAATTGTACACATTTCCAGCAAGAATATAAATACTACTTCCCATCAATTTGTTTACCCATTTTTTGCTAGAAAAAGATTCGTGATTGCTATCGTGCATTACGTTCATTCCAACTCCTGCCATTCCAATTCCGGTAACAACCATTAGAAGAGCCATTACCCATTGTGGCATAGAAACAGTTAAGATTAAAATAAAAGGAACTAAGAATAGCGAAAACATAATAATTGCTTTTGAATATAATTTCCAATTCCCAGTACGTTTAATGTTGTTTTCTTTAAAATATGAATTGACACGTTTGTTTAGTGTTCTAAAAAATTTAGCTTTATCAATTCTTGAAAAATTTATGGTCTTCATGTAGTTGTTTATTTGTAATCTACAAAAATATGCTTTTTGTTTTTTGTTTATATGATAAACGTCAGTTTTTGTTGCCAATTGTTTGTTAACAAATCACTATTTTTGCGCAATAACCCTTTTTTATGGAAATCATTCAAAAATACTTTCCCAATTTAACTGAAACTCAATTGGAGCAATTTACAAAATTGCAGGAATTATACAAAGATTGGAACCTTAAAATCAATGTGGTTTCTCGTAAAGACATAGACGAGTTGTATTTACGCCATGTATTACATTCATTAGGGATTGCAAAAGTAATTTCTTTTAAACCGGGTTCTAAAGTGATGGATGTTGGAACGGGTGGAGGATTTCCAGGAATTCCGTTAGCAATTTTATTTCCAGAAACTCAGTTTCATTTGGTAGATTCTATTGGTAAAAAGATAAAAGTTGTCAATGAAGTTGCAGAAGGATTAGGCTTACAAAATGTAAAAACAACTCACGGAAGAGTTGAAGAAGTAAAAGAACAATACGATTTTATTATAAGCAGAGCTGTAGCACAAATGGAAACTTTTGTACGGTGGACAAAAGGTAAAATTCTTAAAAATCAACAGCACGATTTAAAAAACGGAATTTTGTATTTAAAAGGAGGCGATTTGTCTGAAGAATTAGCATTGTATACTTCTGCAACCATATACGATTTACCGAACTACTTTGAAGAAGACTTTTTTGAAACCAAAAAAGTAGTGCATTTACCTATGAAATTTAAAGGGTAAAATTAGTGTTTCGCTAATGTAAAGAATATGGTTCTGTTTTAATGAACTATATTCAGAGTTAGCGAAGTTATCGAAAAATGAATTTTGAAACAAACTAAACTTCTACCCACAAACTTTACAGTCTTCTTTTTCTTGGATTTCTCCTACGAGTTTTCCATTGTCATTTAATACATAGCCACAGCAATCCATAAAACCTTGTGCAATCAATTTTCGTGCACGTTGTATTTGAGACTTTGTTGTTGGTAGCGATTGTTGTAATTGGTCGGCAACTTCTTGTTGTTTTAACCCTTTGATGTCAGACAAGAAAATTGGGTTTCTATATTTTTTTGGTAAGTTTTGTAAAATTCCTCTTAAACAATCTTTTTCTGTATGTACATCTTCATTTAGCGTTGTTTCTGCTTCAAAGTTTGCAATTTCAAAAGTTTGATTGGTGGCTTTCCAATAATCCAATATAGAGTTCCTTGCCACAGTAAAACACCAAGCTTTCAATTTTGTGATGTCTTTAAGGGTATGTAGTTTGGTATGTATTTTAATAAAAGTATTCTGCAAGATGTCATCTGTAATTGCATCATCTTTTACTTTACTTAGAATAAACCTTTTAAGGTCATCAGAATAGGTTGTCCAAACTTGTTGTGTGGTCATAGAGTCTATTTTTGTCATTGCGAAAGAGGCACGATTGAAGCAATCTTTCAATTTGATAAGATTGCCGCGTCATACTTCCTCGCAATGACATTTTTAGTTAACAATTACAATTGTTGCAAGAACAATTTTCGCAAGTGCAATTTGAACAATTTCCTGTTTTACAACCTTCGCAGTTACATGTACATTCGTTTTTATTTTTCATGAGATTATGTTTTAAATTCATTTAATAGACAAAAAAGGTACAAAAAAGATGCAACATTCTTTAAAAATATTCCTGTAATTCTTTTCTGATTGGAATTGGTTTGATTGCTGAGATATTTGTTCTTCAAGTATTTCCTATTTGAACCCTATTGAAAAGAAAAGAACAAACAAAGGAATCTTAATTCATTATCAATATAGAAAACTAAATCCATCTCTTGAAAAACAAAAATCCGCACAATGTGTACGGATTTTTGTTTTTAGTGAGATATTTTGACTAGCTCAGTATAAGCAATTTATAAAGTTTTTTATTAAAAAAAAACTTGTTCTCTGCTTACATATTCCTACGATATTGTCCACCTACTTTAAACAAGGCTTCAGTAATCTGACCTAAAGAACAGAATTTTGTAGCTTCCATAAGTTTGTCAAATAAGTTTTCATTCTGAATGGCAGCTTCTTGTAAAATCGCTAATTGCTCTTGTACTTTTCCGTCATTGGCTTTGTTTAACAATTCTTTGGTTTGAATCTGAAATTGTTTTTCTTCTTCTGTTGCTCTAATAACTTCTGCTGGTTGTACTGTAGGAGAACCTTTAGAACTTAAAAAGGTGTTTACCCCAATAATAGGGAATTTCCCGTTGTGTTTTAAGGTTTCGTAGTATAAGCTTTCTTCTTGTATTTTAGAACGTTGATACATGGTTTCCATAGCACCTAAAACTCCACCACGTTCTGTAATTCTATCAAACTCTTTTAATACAGCTTCTTCTACTAAATCGGTCAATTCTTCGATAATAAATGCGCCTTGAATCGGATTTTCGTTTTTCGTTAATCCTAATTCTTTGTTGATGATTAACTGTATTGCCATCGCTCTTCGAACTGATTCTTCAGTCGGAGTTGTAATGGCTTCATCATAGGCATTGGTATGCAATGAATTACAGTTGTCGTTAATTGCATATAGTGCTTGCAAGGTTGTTCGGATGTCATTAAAATCAATCTCTTGTGCATGTAAAGAACGTCCAGAAGTCTGAATGTGGTACTTTAACATTTGTGCTCTTGGATTGGCTCCGTATTTATATTTCATCGCTTTTGCCCAAATCTTACGAGCAACTCTACCAATTACCGAATATTCTGGATCGATTCCGTTTGAGAAAAAGAACGATAAATTCGGTCCAAATTTATTAATGTCCATTCCTCTAGAAAGGTAATATTCTACATAGGTAAATCCGTTTGACAAAGTCAATGCTAATTGTGTAATTGGATTGGCCCCAGCTTCTGCAATATGATATCCAGAAATAGAAACAGAATAGAAATTACGCACTTGTTTTTCGATGAAATATTCTTGCACATCACCCATTAAGCGTAGTGCGAACTCCGTAGAAAAAATACAGGTGTTTTGTGCCTGATCTTCTTTTAAAATATCAGCTTGAACTGTACCACGAACTTGACTTAACGTTTCTGTTTTAATTTGTTGATATACATCCGCAGGTAAAACTAAGTCTCCTGTTAAACCGAGCAATAGTAAACCTAAACCATTGTTTCCTTCAGGCAACTCACCTTGATACACAGGTCTGTCTAATCCTTTAGAATCGTAAATTTCTTTAAATTTTGCTTCAACCTGTTTTTCTAACTTGTTTGCTTTGATGTATTTTTCACAATTCTGATCAATGGCTGCATTCATAAAGAATCCTAACAGCATCGGAGCTGGTCCGTTGATGGTCATAGAAACGGATGTCATATGATGACTTAAGTCGAAACCAGAATACAATTTCTTAGCGTCATCTAAACAACAAATAGAAACTCCTGCATTTCCAATTTTTCCATAAATATCAGGTCTAACTCCAGGGTCATTTCCGTATAAAGTAACAGAGTCAAAAGCGGTTGATAAGCGTTTTGCATCCATTCCTAAACTCACATAGTGGAAACGCCTGTTGGTTCTTTCTGGTCCACCTTCACCAGCAAACATTCTTGTTGGATCTTCTCCTGTTCTTTTAAAAGGATACAAACCTGATGCATAAGGAAACTCTCCTGGTACATTTTCTTGTAAATTCCAACGTAATAAGTCTCCCCAAGCTTCGTATTTCGGTAAAGATACTTTAGGTATTTGTGTATGCGATAATGATTCGCTATGTGTTTCTATATTGATTTCTTTATCACGAACTTTAAAGGTGTAAACAGGATTTTTATATTTCTGAACGGTGTCACTCCAGTTTAAAATGATTTCCCAATTTAAGGGATCAAATTTTAGTTTTACTTTTTCAAATTGTGCAAGTAATAATTTTGCAAAAGGAATATCTTCTTTGGTAACTTTATTAAGAATTTCATCTTCATTCAGTCCTGTTTTAATGATTTCAATAGGAGAATTTGTTAATGAATTAATAGTTTGAAAAATTCCATATAACTTTTGAGCAACCGCTACCTGTTCATCAACTTTTTTATCATAAGCCCTATTGCTTTCAGAGATTTCTGATAAATAGCGAATTCTACTAGGCGGAATCACAAATATCTTTTCAGACATTTCTTTGGTGATTTCCATGTTCGATTTTAAATCTACACCCGTTTTCTCTACCAATGTATCCATAATCGCTTTGTAAAGCGAATTCATTCCTGGATCGTTAAATTGTGAGGCGATGGTTCCAAAAACAGGCATGTCATCCATATGAACATCCCATAAATTGTTGTTACGCATGTATTGTTTTTTTACATCGCGAATGGCGTCTAAAGCACCTCTTTTGTCAAACTTATTGATGGCAACTAAATCGGCAAAATCCAACATGTCAATTTTTTCTAACTGAGTAGCTGCTCCAAATTCAGGAGTCATAACATACAACGAAGTGTCTGAATGTTCTATAATTTCTGTGTCCGACTGACCAATTCCTGAAGTTTCTAAAATGATCAAATCAAATTCAGCAGCTTTTAATACTTGCACTGCTTCATTTACATATTTTGATAAGGCTAGGTTAGACTGACGTGTTGCAAGCGAACGCATATAAACTCTAGAGTCGTTAATGGCGTTCATGCGAATACGATCACCCAATAATGCACCACCCGTTTTTCTTTTTGAAGGATCAACAGAAATTAATCCAACGGTTTTTTCTGGAAAATCGATTAAAAAACGACGCACTAATTCGTCTACTAAACTCGATTTCCCTGCACCACCAGTTCCGGTTATTCCCAGTACAGGTGTTTTAGAATTTTTATTTTTTTTATGGATTTTATCCAAGGTTTCCTTGGCAACTTCAGGGAAGTTTTCTGTAGAAGAAATAATTCTTGCAATGCTTCCAACTTCTTTTTTAGATAAGTCTTCAATCTTTACATTTAACACATCACCAACCGCAAAATCTGATTGTTGTACCAAATCATTGATCATTCCTTGCAAACCTAATTCACGACCGTCATCTGGAGAGTAAATGCGAGTAATTCCATACTCCATCAATTCTTTAATTTCTTCTGGAAGAATTACACCACCTCCGCCGCCAAATATCTTAATATGTGAAGCCCCTTTTTCTTTTAACAAATCGAACATGTATTTAAAATACTCATTATGTCCACCTTGATATGAAGTCATAGCAATGGCATTGGCGTCTTCTTGGATTGCACAGTTTACAACTTCCTCTACACTTCTGTCATGTCCTAAATGAATCACTTCTACACCTGTAGCTTGAATGATTCTACGCATAATATTAATAGCTGCGTCATGGCCATCAAACAAAGATGCTGCGGTTACAATTCTAACTTTATGTATTGGTTTGTAGGGTGCTATTTGTTCCATTCGAAAAAAATCTAATTTTTAAAGCCCGCAATTTACGGAATTCTTAAAAAACAATTTGATTCTTTACTTATTTTTAAAAGTTAAATAATTATTGTTTTTAAAAATCAATAGCCTCTTTTGGTATGTTTTTTGCTAATTACGTTAAGGTAACTTTAAAGCTTTTCTGATGAAAAAACTCATAATAATATTTCTGTCAACTTTTTTTCTTGTTTCATGTAGTAGTGTAAGAGTAGTTACAGACTATGATTCGAAAACAGATTTTACAAAGTATAAGACGTTTGCTTTTTACAAAAAAGGCATCGACAAAGCAAAAATTTCTGATCTAGATAAACTTAGAATTTTAAAGGCAATTGAATCAGAGTTGCTGTTAAAAGGATATAGGAAATCAGACAACCCAGATATGTTGGTGAGCATTTTTGCTAAATCAAGGAAAAAGGTTTATGTAGATTCTGGATTTGATTATCCGGTGTCGTATTGGTATCCGCCTTACTATTTTGGAAGAGAAAGACTTCGTGTTACCAAACAAACAGAAGGTACGTTGTTTATTGATTTTATAGATGTAAAAAACAAGAAACTGGTATGGCAAGGAATTGGCTCAGGAGCTTTAGGGGCAAGAACAGGGGCTAAGAAAGTAGAAAGAATTCAGGCTTTTGTAAAAGAGATTATTGCTAATTATCCGCCAGGTAAAGAAAAATAAAATTTAATTGTTAATTTTGCGGCATGTTTAAACCCTATATTGAATTAGAGCCCGATGATTTTTATTTTAATGAAGAAGGCTATCGCGTTTTTACAGAAAAATATCATTTAAAAAGGGGTTATTGCTGTAAAAGTGGCTGTAAACATTGCCCGTATGGTTACGATAAAAAAACAGATAGTTTTCATTCTAAATAATCTTACAACTCAAATCTCTTATAAATTATAAGAGATTTTTTTATGTGTATAGTTTTTGTAGGGGTGTTATTCTTGTTATAACAAAATTAATGTGCTTAATTTGAAAAACAAATAACATCAGTTTATTTTATGAAATATACATTTCTTTTACTGTCTTTACTTTATTTTTCTGGTGTTTTTTCTCAAAAAGTTGAAGATGATTTTGAAGGTGGTGGTACCATTAATAATTGGTTTGCAGATGCTTGTGTTGTTAATACATCGTTTTCAAATCCTTTTAAAGGCGGAATCAATAATTCTGCAACTGTATTAAAATATATAGATTCAGGAGGGCAATATGCAAATGTTCGTTTTGATACTGCATCAAATTTCGATTTATCTGTAAACAACACTTTTTCTTTAAAGATATATGTTTCTTCAAATGATATTACAGGAAATGCACCCAATCAAGTTTCTTTAAAACTTCAAAATAAAAACTTAGCAGCACCTTGGTCTACCCAAAGTGAAATTATAAAAACAATTGTTTTAAATCAATGGCAAACGATTACTTTCGATTTTGCGAATGACACCTACGTTAATTTAGATGCAAATTCTCCAGCGCCAAAAAATAGAACTGATTTTAATAGAGTATTGATTCAGGTGAATGGCGAAAATAACAACCATCACGTTACGGCTTATATAGATGATTTTTTATATGACGGGACTTTAAAAGTGGGTAATGACACTAGTGATCCTATTTTTGACAATCTTGTTTGGTCTGATGAATTTAATGGGACGGGGGCTGTTGACACAAATAAATGGTACCATCAAACAAGACCTATCATAAATGGACAAGATTGGGCAAATAGTGAAATTCAACATTATACTGACAGAACGGATAATTCGTATGTAAGCAATGGGACCTTAAAAATTTTAGCTAAAAAAGAAACGTATTCTAATTTAGGTGTTACAAAAAATTATACTTCAGCACGATTAAATTCTAAATTTGCATTTACCTATGGTAAAATAGAAATAAAAGCTAAAATGCCTTTTGGGGTTGGTACATTTCCAGCACTTTGGATGTTAGGTCAAAATATTACAGAAACAGGTGGTTATTGGGCTTCAACTCACGGAACCACTGCTTGGCCAGATTGTGGCGAAATAGATATTATTGAGCATTGGGGAAGCAATCAAGATTTTGTGCAAAGCGCCCTACATAACAGGTCTAGTTTTGGAGGAACAGTTAATAAAGGAGGAAGAGCTATCTCAAATGCTTCTACAGAATTTCATGTGTACTCTTTAGAGTGGAGTTCGACAAAAATGGTTTTTAAAGTTGATGGAGTAGAACATTACAGGTACAATCCTGACCCTAAAAACACACAAAATTGGCCTTATAATGCACCACAATATCTGTTGTTTAATGTTGCTATTCTGCCTAATATTGCTTCAGGTTTTACAGAGAGTGCAATGGAAATTGATTATGTAAGAGTTTATCAAGAGTCTATCCTTTCAGTTGCAGAATTAGATAATTTGCCAAAAATAACATTGTATCCTAATCCGGTTAAAGAAAGAATAACAATTAAGACGTCAAATAATTCTAGGGGCTTTAGAGCTACTATTTATTCTATTTTAGGAGTGAAAATAAAATCATTTACCCAAAATGAGCTTGAAAAAACATATGATTTTTCAAATTATAAAAGCGGAACATATATTTTAAAAGTAGAAACAGAGAATGGAACTTCTCTACATAAAATACTTAAAATCTAGGAATTAACTACAATTTTAATAGTTAGTTTAAATATTTGTGTATATTTATAAAGTTAAAGCATTATAAATGTCGCGTTTAAGTCAATTATCACAATATAGAAAACACCTAGAAGAAAGGTATCGTAAATTGGTAGAGCAATCTAACGACTATAAGTATATTGACGAAATAAAAAGTGATAGAGCTGCTTATAAAGCCATGAAAATTTTAGACAAATTAAATAGAATTAACTATTTAAATCAGGAGTTTTCAATTTAGTTTCTTAAAATTTGTTCCATTTCTTGCTGTAACTCACTAGCCTTTTTAGCTGCTTCTTTAGCAAAATTTTTGTCTTTTGATGCGTAAATAATCCCTCGAGATGAGTTAATTAATAGCCCAACCGAATCAGACATTCCGTATTTACAAACGTCTTGTAAGTTTCCGCCTTGAGCACCAACTCCTGGAACTAATAAAAAATTATTTGGAATTATTTTTCTTATTTCTTTAAAAAACGCTGCTTTTGTTGCTCCAACAACATACATTAAGTTTTCTGAGTTTTTCCAAGAAGTAGAAGTTTCTAAAACTTCTTTATACAACTCTTTTCCGTTTATGGATTTTGTTTGAAAATCGAAAGCACCTTCATTGGAAGTTAGTGCTAATAATATGGTGTGTTTGTTTTCAAAATCCAAAAAAGGTTCTACAGAATCTCTTCCCATATAGGGAGCAACGGTTACAGAATCAAAAGCCAAGTCTTCAAAAAAAGCTTTTGCATACATGCTAGATGTGTTTCCGATATCACCTCGTTTTGCATCTGCAATTGTAAAAATTTCTGGATGATTTTTGTTGATGTATTGAATGGTTTTTTCAAGAGATTTCCAACCTTTCAATCCATAAGCTTCATAAAAAGCAGTGTTTGGTTTGTAAGCAACACATAAATGATGCGTAGCATCAATAATAGCTTTATTGAAAGCAAAAATTGGATCTTCTTCTTGTAATAAATGTTCAGGGATTTTTGCTAAATCTACATCCAAGCCGATACATAAAAACGATTTTTTAAGATGTATTTGTTCAATAAGTTGCTTTGTAGTCATTTCAACAGTAATAAAGTTGAGCAAAGGTACTTAATTTTGATAGTTTATTTATATTTGTTTTTAAAGTAAAAACACTTTTTCTTTTGTTACTTGTATGAAAATATGATTGTTGTTGAACAATTTGCAAACTAGTTTTATGATTAAAAAAAATACATTCTTTTTTGGATTAATTTTAATTTTGACAGGTTGTAGTATGAGTAATCCATCAACCTTTTCTGAAAAAGCACAGAATGAATCTTTTCTAGATCTCAATCATACATCAGTGTTTTTTAAAGATATTTTGAGTAAAAATAAAGGACATAAAATTCTTATAAATGTTTGGGCTTCTTGGTGTAGTGATTGTGTAGCAGGATTCCCAAATTTAAAAGAGTTTCAAAAAAATAATCCTAAAGTTAAACCTGTATTTCTATCAATTGATAGAAGTGTGTTTCGTTGGAAAAAAGCTATTGATAAATACAATATTGAAGGAGAGCATTATTTTATAAAAAATGGATTGAATGGAGATTTTGGAGATTTTTTAAATTCTAATTGGACTCCAAGATATATGGTTGTTAATGAAAAAGGAGTAATAGAATTGTTCAAAGCCAAAAAGATTACAGACAAAAGGATAGTAGAAGCCTTAAAAAAATAACGTATTTTTGCCTAGTTTAACACTAATATAGGATTGATGAGAAGTAAAATTGTAGCAGGTAATTGGAAAATGAATAACAATAGCAAGGAAACAAAAACCTTGGTAAAAGGCATTAGAAAATCAATTAAAAAGTTACCGTTAGAAAATACAAGAGTACTAGTTGCACCTACATTTGTGAATTTAATGAGTGCAATAAAAAGAATTAAAAAATCAAAAGTTGAAGTGGTGGCTCAAAACATGCATCAAGAAAATAATGGTGCGTTTACCGGAGAGGTTTCAGCGGATATGTTAAAAAGCATCGGTGTTAAATCGGTAATTATTGGGCATTCAGAAAGAAGATCTTTGTTTGGTGAAACAGATGAGGTACTTGCATTAAAAGTTACTAAAGCTATCAATGAAGGCCTAGAAGTAATTTTTTGTTTTGGAGAGCAATTGGAAGACAGAAAGTCGAACAATCATTTTACTGTTGTGAAGAATCAACTTGAAAAAGGGTTATTTCATATAGAGGCTAATGCATGGAGTCAAATTGTGCTAGCCTACGAGCCTGTTTGGGCTATTGGTACAGGAGAAACTGCATCACCGGAGCAAGCACAAGAAATGCATGCTTTTATAAGAAATTTATTGCAAGAAAAATACCACACAAGTGTAGCTGATAATACGTCAATATTATACGGTGGAAGTGTAAAGCCTTCAAATGCAGAAGAAATTTTTTCTAAACAAGATGTAGATGGTGGTTTAATAGGAGGAGCATCTCTAAATGTTAAAGATTTTACAGATATCATTAAAGCTATTTAATGGACAATATTTATATCGAATATAATTTTACTGTTGAGCCTAAAGAGCCAGGAACAGAAATCTTAATTGCAGAATTAGGTTTTGCTGGTTTTGAAAGTTTTGTAGAAAACGAAAATGGCGTTACTGCTTATATTCAAAAAGAAGATTGGAGAGCAGAAATTTTAGAAGACATTTCTATTTTAAAATCTGAAGAGTTTTCTATAGAGTTTAATAAAAATGAAGTAGCTCAAACGAATTGGAATAGTGAGTGGGAGAAGAATTTTGAGCCCATTCAGGTTGATGATTTGGTAAGCATTAGAGCACCTTTTCATGAAGATAAAAAACTAACATACGATATTGTAATTGAACCAAAAATGAGTTTCGGTACTGGTCATCATGAAACAACACATATGATGATTCAACATTTATTAGCGTTAGATTTAGAAAATAAGAAAACACTTGATATGGGTTGCGGAACTGGAATTTTAGCAATTTTTGCTGAAATGAAAGGAGCAAAACCTATAGACGGAATTGATATTGATAATTGGTGTTATGTAAATTCAATAGAAAATGCGGAGCGAAACAATTGTAATTCGATTACGTTTTATGAAGGCGATGCTTCTTTATTAACCACTCAACAATATGATGTTATCATTGCAAACATCAATAGAAATATTTTGTTGAAAGATATAAAAACGTACACAAATTGTTTGTTAGAACAAGGGGTTTTATTATTAAGCGGATTTTATAAAGAAGATATTCCAACGATTGATGCAGAAGTTTCTAAATATGGATTGCAATTGCAAAAAACTATTAAAAGAAATAATTGGGTTTCATTAAAATATATTAAAGCTTAATTGTATATTTATTTTTTAATATGAGTACAAAAGAAAAGATACAGGAAGAATCAGACATTCTAGAAAAGGAAGTCAATCAGCATGAAATAGTGTTGTTTAATGATGATGTTAATACTTTTGATTTTGTAATAGAATCTTTAATTGATGTTTGTGAACACACCTTAGAGCAAGCAGAACAATGTTCTATTTTAGTGCATTACAAAGGAAAATGTACTGTAAAAACAGGAGAGTATAAAGATTTAAAACCAAGATGCTCTAAATTACTACAACTAGGCTTATCAGCAGAATTAGTATAATATGACAAATGTATTTCTATACTACGATTTCAGCCCTTTTTTTAAGGATGAATCAGGTGTTTTTAATGGAAACGAAATTTGTTATAGTGAGTTAAACCCAGAGCATTTTTTAATCTTTGAAAAAAACAATAAAAATTACAACCTTTATATTTCTAAATACAATTCAAAAAAAGAGGTTGGAAAAAACAAGCCAGTCATATTAGAAACTGTTATTGAAAACTACGACAAAAGCATTCCTGACCATCGTGTTGCTATAAGAAGGTATTTTGAATAACAGATTTGTTTGTTTCTAAAAATATATATAATAAAAAAACGCACCTAAAAAAGGTGCGTTTTTAATTTATCTTAAAGATTTATTATCTCGTTGCAGCTTCTGCTACTTTACGAGGCAATTTTGCATCTCTTTGTGCTGTATTGTATACAAAAGAGGCTACAATTACTGAAATCTGCTTTAAGTCATCAATCACTAAACGCTCATAATTATCAGCATTTGTGTGATGTGTTCTTGTTCTGTATTCTACAGGGTCTTGAATAAATTGAAATCCAGGAATTCCAACTGCGTCAAAAGCTAAATGATCTGTTCCTCCTGTGTTGTTTGTTGTAACTGTTGTGTTATCTATCATATCACTAAAAGGTGTAAACCAACTTTTAAAAATAGGAACAACTTGTTTGTTTCCTTGGGTGTAAATTCCACGAACTCTTCCAGTACCATTATCAATATTGAAATAACCTGCTACTTTTTCATTGTCTTTTGTGTATTTCTTTGTTGCTGGGTCACCAAAATGAGTTTTTACATATCCTCTAGAGCCATGTAGACCTTGTTCTTCACCACCCCAAAGAGCAATTCTAATAGTTCTTTTTGGACTAACACCTACAGCTTTTAAAATACGAACAGCTTCCATCATTACAATAGAACCAGCAGCATTGTCTGTTGCTCCAGTTGCTCCATGCCAAGAATCTAAATGTGCTCCTAACATTACAACTTCTGCTTTTAAATTTTTGTCTGTACCTGGAATTTCTGCCACAACATTGTATCCATTTAGATTTTTATTGTTGAATGAAGTTTTTACTTCTGCTTCAATTTCTACTTCCACACCATTTTCAATTAAACGAGCCATTAAATTTGCATGCTCAGGAACCATTTCTAGTTCACTCAAAGATTTTGGAGCATCTTTTAAATAACCTCTACCACCACTTGTAAATAGCGTTCCATGTCTTCCGTTTTTCCCAGTTAATTGCAAAGCAACACCTTCATCTATAAGAAAAGTAGCAATTTTTTGAGTCAATGCTCTTCTTTTCATCCAGGCAGCTCTTCTTGCTTCCATGTCATCATTATTGGTGTTTCTTCTAGCTCTAGGTGCAGTTGGCTTTTCCATTTTATTTAAAGCCTCATAGCTAAAACGTGTTGCGTCTGCTTCAAAAGTTGGAGCTTGACTTCCTGTTGCTTTTACCAAAACAATTGCACCTTTTAACTTTCCTTTGTATTTTGCAAAATCTGCTTCAGTTTTAATATCTACCATCATTACTTTTCCAGAAATTGGTCCGTTTGTTCCTTCTGTCCAAGCTCTTGGAACTGCAACAAAAGACATATAATATGGTTTTGTCATTGCGACATAGTTTTTTTCTATTTCCCAGCCTTTTCCAAATTCACCCCAAGCTTCAGTTTTAGAATTTTTTAAACCCCATTTAGATAATTGATCTACTGCATAATTTGCAGCTCTTGCATATCCTTGAGAGTTTGTTAAACGAGAACCCGCTTTATCAATCAATTCGAAGGCAATTTTCTCTACATGAGAATTGTTGAGTCCTTCTTTTTTTATTTTTTCAATAGTAGTTGCATCAAATACCTCTTGACCGAACGAAAAAGAGATGAAAAACAATGCAGGTAAAATCAATAGTTTGCGAATCATAATTTTAAAATTTAGTTATTTGTTGTTGATTTTTGATATTGAATATCAAGTATTTTTGATAAATATATGTAAAAACAAATAAATTAAAATAGAAAAATGAATTTAGTATTTGTGGAAATAAAAAAACACATCAAAATGATGTGTTTTTTAGTGACCACGATAGGATTCAAACCTATAACCTCTTGAGCCGTAATCAAGTGCGCTATTCAGTTGCGCCACGTGGCCTTAAGCGGGTGCAAATATAGTTGCTATTTTTTAATTTTAAAAATCTATTCTCCTATTTCTTTTTTAAATTCTTCAATGATAGGTGTTGCTTTTTCTAAATCAGTATTATAGATGAATAATTCAATATTATCAATAGATAAACCAAAACCTCCAAGTCTTGCAGATTCGTGATGATTTTTTATTAAACTAGGTATGTTCTCTTTATCTAATAAATAACTCAATCTATCAATAAATATTGAAGTCCCGGTAAATACTTTTATGTGCTCTTTTTCCATATAGATGTTGTTTTTAGTCTTTTGAATTTATAGTGACATAAGCTCTCCAGCCAATAATAGCTAATTGTATTTTGGAAGCTTTGCTGATGTCTAACTGTTTTTTTGTGAATGAAGGCAATAACATTTTGTTTGTTTTTGCTAATATTTTAAATACATGTTTTTTCATCTGTTTTAAAGGTACTTCATTTAGTATGTACATCAAAATGATTTTTAGTTTGTTTTTAAGTCTTTGATGGGGAATCCTGAAAAGGTGCTTTTAGTAGCAATTGCAATACCGTCTGATTCTCCAACGTTAATATTTGGAATTGGCTTGTTGTTATTGTCAAAGGTAACTACAGAATTGCTTCGCTTGTTTTTTACTCTCACAGTAATTTTAATAATTTCTTTGAGTTTGTTGTATTTTAAATTACTGAAGGAGAAAAATAAACCTTGACTTTCTAGTTTGTGTTTTAAAGCATTTAATTTTTCTGTAGTAAAATCTTTGGTGATGGTTTCAGAATAACCATTGAATCTAGACTGTAGAAAGCTTTTCTTTTCTTGCGCATTAATGTTATTGGTTGCAAGGAGTGTAAAAATTATAAAACAAGAAAAGGTGTAAAAATGTTTTTTCATAAAGTCAGTTTGATTTTATTAATCACAATAACAACATATAAAAGTAATTTTTTTAAAATGAAATAAAGAGAAATCCTTTCAAAAATTCTATTTATACTATCTTCGCAGAAAAAATAGTTATATGGATTTTTTATATATAATCTTAGGATTGGTTTTATTAATTTTTGGAGGGAATTGGTTGTTGAAAGCAGCAGTTGGATTGTCTTTAAAATTAAACATTCCAAAGATTGTAATTGGTATGACCGTTGTTTCTTTTGCAACTTCTGCTCCAGAGCTAATTGTTAGTATAAAATCGGCGTTAGATGGTTTTCCTGATTTGGCTTTAGGAAATGTAGTAGGTTCTAATATTGCTAATTTGGCTTTGGTTTTAGGAATTACAATTACATTGTCTAAAATTCAGGTGCAAAAGAGTTTTTATAAGACAGATTGGCCAGTGATGATGCTTGCATCTGGATTGGTGTATTACTTTTTACACAATGACGGAGTTATCGATTTTACAGAAGGGGTCATCATGTTTTCTTTTTTAATTATTTTTTTAATTTTCTTACTACGCTTTCAAAAACAAGCAGTTGTAGATGAACTGCCAGAAGATGATGAGTTGATTCCATTATATAAAATTGCATTGTTTTTTACCATTGGAGGAGTTGGGCTTTGGGCAGGGTCTGAATTGCTGATAATAGGAGCCGTAGATTTAGCAAAAGGTTTTGGGGTTAGCGAGCGAATTATTGGTATTACAGTAGTTTCTGTCGGAACAAGTATTCCAGAATTAGCTGCTTCTATAATTGCGGTTCTTAAGAAAGAAAAAGCTATCTCTTTAGGGAATTTAATTGGTTCTAATGTTTTTAATATTCTAGCAGTCTTAGGAATTACTGCAATGATAACGCCAATTCAATTAGAGGATGCTGAGTTGTTAGATTATGATATTTTTTGGATGTTGGGTATTTCCTTTTTGATTCTACCGTTGGTGTTTTTCCCAAAGAAATTGGTGTTGGATTGGAAAGACGGATTTATATTATTAGTCTTATATGCAATCTTTATTTTTACAATAATAAGTTGATAAAAAAAAGCCTCGATTATTCGAGGCTTTTTTTTATTTAAAATAATTTGCGATTATAAATTGTCACAAACTGGTTTTATAGTCCTGATAATTCTTCCTGCAATTTTGTATGGGTCACCATTTGAAGCAGGTCTTCTGTCTTCTAGCCAACCTTTCCAACCTTTTTCAACTGTAATGATAGGAATACGAATTGAAGCACCTCTATCAGAAATTCCATAAGAGAAATCAGAAACATGAGCTGTTTCGTGTAATCCAGTCAAACGTTCTTCATTGTTTGCTCCATATACATTCATGTGCTCATCAGTTACAGGTCTAAACGCCTCACAAATTTGCTCATAAACTTCTTTAGAACCACAGGTTCTTAATGTTGTGTTAGAGAAATTAGCGTGCATTCCTGATCCGTTCCAATCTCCTTTAATAGGTTTTGGGTGGTACTCAATATAGTATCCATACTTTTCTGTTAATCTGTCTAGTAAATAACGTGCAACCCAAATTTCATCTCCAGCTTTCTTTGCGCCTTTTGCAAATAGTTGAAATTCCCATTGACCAGGAGCAACCTCTTGATTGATTCCTTCAAAATTTAATCCAGCTTCAATACACAAGTCAGCATGTTCTTCAACAAAATCTCTGCCCCAAGTATATCTGCCTCCAACGGAACAGTAATACTTTCCTTGTGGCCCAGGAAATCCACCACGAGGGAATCCTAATGGTAAATCAGTTTTTGTATCCATTAAAAAATATTCTTGTTCAAAGCCAAACCAAAAATCATTATCATCATCGTCAATTGTAGCTCTGGCATTTGATGGATGTGGTGTTCCATCTGCACTTAAAACTTCAGACATCACTAGAAAACCATTTTTTCTAGTTGGATCTGGATAAATAGCAACAGGTTTTAATAAGCAGTCTGATGAACCACCAGATGCTTGTTCTGTAGAGCTTCCGTCAAAAGACCAAATAGCACAATCTTCTAATTTTCCGCTAAAATCGTTTTCAATTTTGGTTTTGCTTCTCATATTTTGAGTTGGCTCATGGCCATCTAACCAAATGTATTCTAATTTTGATTTACTCATTATGTTGGTTTTTAATTTAGTTATGGATTAAAATCAAAACAAAAATATAAAAAATAAAATTCACCCCTAAAAAAATAGGGGTAAATAATTAAAATTGTTAATTATTTTATTTTATTGTTAATAAAAGAAGGGGTATCTAATGTATAAAGCATAAATAATCCTTAGTTTTGTAAAAAAAAACAATAGTATGTCTACAATTAGATTTAACGCATTAAAAGAAACATTGAATAGAGCTCCTGTAAAAATTACAGAAGAGGAAAGAAAGTCTGATGCATTTGGAAAAAACGTATTTAACGAACATTCAATGCGTCAGTTTATGACAAAAGAAGCATACCAAGGGGTAATGGATGCTATTGAGTTCGGAAAAAAAATAGATAGAAATGTTGCTAATCAAGTTGCTGCAGCAATGAAAGATTGGGCATTGTCTAAAAATGCAACACATTATACACACTGGTTTCAGCCATTAACGGGAGCAACTGCAGAAAAACACGATGCTTTTTTTGAAACTATTGGTAATGGTAGAGCCATGGAAAAATTTGGTGGAGGAGAGTTGGTGCAGCAAGAACCAGATGCCTCTAGTTTTCCGAATGGAGGAATTAGAAATACGTTTGAGGCTCGTGGTTATACAGCATGGGATCCAACATCACCAGCATTTATATATGGTACAACATTATGTATTCCAACCATATTTGTTGCATATACAGGAGAAGCATTAGATAATAAAGCTCCTTTGTTAAGAGCGCTTCAAGCGATGGATACATCAGCAACGGCTGTATGTAAATATTTTGACAAAAATGTAACAAAGGTAAACGCTTCTCTAGGTTGGGAACAAGAATACTTTTTGATTGATTCTGCTTTAGCAATTTCTAGACCAGACATTAATTTAACGGGTAGGACATTATTAGGACATTCACCAGCAAAAGGTCAGCAATTAGACGATCATTATTTTGGTTCAATTCCTCGCAGAGTATTAAGTTATATGCGTGATTTAGAACAAGAATGTATGTTTTTGGGGATTCCTGTTAAAACACGTCATAATGAAGTAGCTCCGAATCAATATGAGTTGGCACCAATATTTGAAGAGGCAAATTTAGCGGTAGATCATAATTCCTTATTAATGGATGTGATGGAAAAAGTGGCTCAAAAGCACAACTTTAGAGTGTTGTTTCATGAAAAGCCATTTGCAGGCATAAACGGTTCTGGTAAACATAACAACTGGTCATTGGCAACAAACACAGGAGTTAATCTGTTAAGTCCAGGAAAAACACCCATGAAAAATTTACAATTCTTAACGTTTTTTGTAAATACAATTAAAGCGGTACACGATTATGAAGAATTGATAAGAGCTTCAATAGCATCAGCAAGTAACGATCATCGATTAGGAGCCAACGAAGCACCTCCTGCAATTATCTCTGTTTTTATTGGATCTCAATTATCTGCCGTTTTAGATGAATTAGAAAATGTAACAAAAGGGAAATTATCACCTGAAGAAAAAACAGATTTAAAATTAAATATAGTTGGTAAAATTCCTGAGATATTATTAGATAATACAGACAGAAACAGGACTTCTCCATTTGCGTTTACAGGCAATAAATTCGAGTTAAGAGCCGTTGGATCTTGGGCAAACTGTGCAGGTCCAATGACTATTTTAAATACCATTGTTGCAAAACAATTGAAAGATTTTAAAATTGAAGTTGATACTTTGATTGAAAACAAAAAATTAAAGAAAGATGAAGCAATTTTTAATGTTTTAAGAGAATATATAAAAGCTTCCAAAAAGATACGTTTTGAAGGAAATGGTTATGGAGAAGAATGGGAAATTGAAGCTGTAAAAAGAGGTTTAAGTAATAATAAAACAACTCCTGAAGCTTTAAAAGAAAAGAAATCTAAGAAAACCATAGCTCTTTTTGAAGAAATGGGCGTGATGAGTAAAATAGAAACTGAAGCTCGTCATGAAATTGAACTAGAAGAATATATCTTACGTATTCAAATAGAAGGAAGAGTATTGGGAGATATTGCTAGAAATCACATCATTCCTACAGCAATTAAATATCAAAACACATTGATAGAAAATGTGAGTGGATTGAAGAATATTTTCGGAAGTGGATTTGAAAAACATGCAAAAGAGCAAATAGATTTGATTGAAAAAATTTCAATGCATATTTCTGGTATCAATTCTAAAGTTGAGGAAATGATTGAAGAACGTAAGAAGGCAAATCTTTTACACGGTCAAGCAGCAGCAGATGCTTATTGTAATAAGGTAAAACCGTATTTTGAAGAAATCAGATATCATTGTGATAAATTAGAAATGATGGTAGATGATCAATTATGGCCATTGGCAAAATATAGAGAGTTGTTATTTACTAGATAAATTAAAAAATTAAATCCCGTAATAGCGGGATTTTTTATTTTCAAAAAAGTAAATTTGCAACATCAATAATAACACAACATGAGTCAAGAAGTTTCTAAACGATATGCGCAGCGAGGTGTTTCTGCATCTAAAGAAGATGTGCACAATGCAATTAAGAATATCGATAAGGGATTATTTCCAAAAGCATTTTGTAAAATCGTTCCAGATTATTTAACAAATGATGATGCCTATTGCTTGATTATGCATGCAGATGGCGCAGGAACTAAATCGTCTTTGGCATATATGTATTGGAAAGAAACGGGTGACATTTCTGTATGGAAAGGCATTGCTCAGGATGCATTGATTATGAATATTGATGATTTGTTATGTGTAGGTGCAACTGATAATATCATGTTGTCTTCTACTATCGGACGTAATAAAAGTAAAATTCCGGGTGAAGTGTTGTCAGCAATAATAAACGGAACAGAAGGGTTGATTGCGGATTTAAAGAAATTCGGAGTGACCATTCATTCAACTGGTGGAGAAACGGCTGATGTTGGTGATTTGGTAAGAACCATAATTGTAGACTCTACAGTAACTGCTAGAATGAAACGAAGCGATGTTATTGACAATGCTAATATCAAAGCAGGTGATGTAATTGTTGGTTTGGAGTCTTTTGGACAAGCAGCTTATGAAACAGAATACAATGGCGGAATGGGGTCTAACGGTTTGACTTCAGCCAGACATGATGTTTTTCATAATTATTTAGCTTCTAAATATCCAGAAAGTTTTGATGCGGCTGTTCCTGCGGATTTGGTATATTCTGGGAATACAAAATTGACAGATACAGTGGAGAATTCTCCTATTGATGCAGGGAAGTTGGTCTTGTCTCCAACAAGAACCTATGCGCCAATTATCAAAGAAATTTTATCAAAATACAAATCAGATACTGTTCACGGAATGATTCATTGTTCTGGTGGAGCACAAACAAAAATCTTACATTTTGTGGATGAATTACACATTGTAAAAGACAATCTATTTCCAATTCCGCCTTTATTTAAATTAATCCAAGAACAATCAAAAACAGATTGGAAAGAAATGTATCAAGTATTTAATTGCGGACATAGAATGGAAATTTATGTGTCTCCAGAAATTGCAGAAGACATTATTGCCATTTCTAAATCGTACAATGTAAATGCACAGATTGTTGGTAGAGTAGAAGATTCATCAACAAAAAAACTTACTATTAAAAGTGAGTTTGGAGTTTTTGAATATTAGTCAGTAGATTGTAGTACAGTTATCTGACCAAAATAATCTCCATCTTGTAATACAACAATTAGCTTTTTTATATTTCCTGTGTAATTTGGGCTCATTTCTATAAAAATATCTTTAGCAGTTTTACGTTCGAAAATAAAATTTGAATTTTCTATTTTAAAACTAGTTGATTGAGTGTCAATTCCACTTAAATCTATGATGTCATTATTGTATGAAATTTCAATAAGTTTCCAATTTGTTCCTTTTGTTGTTAATACTGTTGTGTTAAGCTCAGCATTAAACTCAATCGTTTTTCTTGAGAGGCTTATAGGGTCTTCTTGGCAAATTAAGCAATCGTCTTCGGAACTTGAACAAGAGACATTTAGGATGAGAAACAATAGAAGGATAATTGAACGTTTTGTTGCTTTCATAAGCAATGAAAATTTAATACTAAAGGTAAAAAATTATTTTTCTTTCTCAAAAATAAACTCAATTCCGAATTCCTTGTTAGAAACATGTGCTTTTAATTGCTTGTTTTCTAACCAGTATTTGATTTTTGTAGGAAAATCGTGTGTCGGATTTTCAGCAACAAAAGAAGTATCGGTTTGAGAAGTAAATTGAAACAAGGTTGGTGTTTCATTTACACCTTCAACTTTTAAAGCCAACGTATCATTAATAGAAACAATGCTCAAAATTTCTTTAAACGTAGTGTCTTTTCCCTGTAAGGTAATTCCTAATCCAGTAAAGTTGGTGTTCCAGATTTCATAGGTAGTACTTCCTGGTTTGTCATTTGTTCGAGTCCATTTTCCTAATAAGAACTCAGGTTTTTGAGGTTTGATTTCTGTATTGCAAGAGGAGATAAATAGTAAACAAACTAAAAAGGTAAAGGTTCGCATTGTAAAATTATTTTATCAAATATACATGAAATCTAATTTAGAGAAGTTCAGAGAATATTGTAAATTCGCAGTCCAAGTAAAGACTAGAAGATGTTAGATAAATTAAGAATTGTTAAACAACGTTTCGATGAGGTTTCTGATTTAATCATCCAACCAGATGTAATTTCAGACCAAAAACGGTATGTACAATTAAGTAAAGAATATAAAGATTTAGGCGATGTTGTAAAAAAAGGAGATGAATATCAAACTTTATTAAACAATATAGAAGAAGCAAAAGAAATTATTGCTGATGGTTCTGATGCGGAAATGGTAGAAATGGCAAAAATGGAAATGAGTGATGCCAATTCCAGAATTCCAGAATTAGAAGAGGAAATTAAGTTTTTATTGATTCCGAAAGACCCAGAAGATTCTAAAAATGCGGTGGTTGAATTACGTGCAGGAACAGGTGGAGATGAAGCTAGTATTTTTGCAGGAGATTTATTTAGGATGTATTCTAAATTTTGTGAGAGTAGAGGTTGGAAAGTTTCTACAGTCGATTTTTCTGAAGGAACCAATGGCGGGTTTAAAGAAATTCAGTTTGAAGTAAACGGAGAAGATGTTTACGGAACTTTAAAGTTTGAAGCGGGTGTGCATCGTGTACAACGTGTTCCACAAACAGAAACACAAGGTAGAGTTCATACATCAGCAGCAACGGTGATGGTTTTTCCAGAAGCAGAAGAATTTGATGTAGAAATTAATCCAAAAGATGTGCGTATCGATTTTTTCTGTTCGTCTGGTCCAGGAGGGCAATCTGTAAACACAACCTATTCAGCGGTACGTTTAACCCACATTCCAACGGGTTTGGTTGCGCAGTGTCAAGATCAAAAATCGCAGCATAAAAATAAAGAGAAAGCGTTTAAAGTATTGCGTTCTCGTTTGTACGACATGGAATTAGCTAAGAAACAGGCAGAAGACGCTTTAAAACGTGGTTCTATGGTTTCTAGTGGAGATAGATCTGCAAAGATTAGAACGTATAATTATGCTCAAGGACGTGTTACAGATCATAGAATTGGTTTATCATTGTATGATTTGCCTAATATTATGAATGGAGATATTCATAAAATTATTGAAGAATTAAAATTAGCAGAGAATACAGAAAAGCTAAAAGAATTAGGAGAAACTATTTAAAAACAAGATGCTATACTGAAATAAAAAAGCACCCAATTGGGTGCTTTTTTTATTGTTTGTTCTTTGTTTATAGTAAAAGCGATTAAAATTGGGGGAAGTCTTTTAATCGCTTTAGGCTAACAAATAATTAAAGGGGTATATTATAACAAAGAATAACAATAATTAATTCGTTGTAATTCTATACTCCAAATGTAAAGTAGATTTTTAAGCTGTACAATACCCATTTATGGGGTTTTTTTAGCTCACGGAAAACCGTGAGTTGATTCACGGAAAATGGGATATTGGTATCACGGGAAACCGTGATAAAAGGAAATAAAAAACTAGTTGTTTCTGTTTTTAATAATCTCGTCTTGTAGCTGTCTACGTAGCTTTTGCTCTCTTGCTATAGATTTTTTTCTAAAGGCATTAAACTCATTTTCTACATCCTCTAAATTCTCTTTTGCGGCTGTAGTTAGCACATTACTATTTTTAAATTTGTAAATAAAATAACCTAAAGAGATAACTAGCACCAAAATGATTGTAAATAAAATGATAGAATACATACTTTTACTTAGTTGCATCCCAAAAAGAGATATCGAGTTTTCTTTAGTTAATGCTTCTGTAAGTTTACCAGCTGTTTCTTTTTTCTCTTTTTCCAAAACATCAATAGTCTTTTTTTGAGAATTGATTAAAGTATTCTTGTTAAGTAATTGCTTGTTAAAATTTGCAATACTATCTAGAACATTACTTTGTAGACTTCGGAAATCTTCTTTAAGAATTACTTTATATTCTTGGTAACTGTTTGATTTTTTATAAACAGATTTAAATTGCTCATCTAAAGTGTTTGTTTTTTCTTGAGAAAATGAATTCAAAGAAAAAAGAATTGTAAGTATAAGGGAATAAGTAAATTTCATAGTTTGGGGTATCTATAAGAATTGTTATTTGTAAAATTAACAAAAAAAACCCAAACGCAAACGTTTGGGTTTTTATATATAAGCAAGGATTATTATATTATTTTACTTTCTCTACAATTGCCTTAAAAGCTTCTGGGTTGTTCATTGCTAAATCAGCTAAAACCTTACGGTTTAATTCGATGTTGTTAGCTTTTACTTTTCCCATAAACTGAGAGTAAGACATTCCGTGTGCTCTAGCCCCAGCGTTGATACGTTGAATCCATAATGCACGGAAGTTTCTCTTATTGTTTTTACGGTCTCTATAAGCATATGTCATTGCTTTTTCCACCGCATTTTTTGCTACTGTATAAACGTTTTTACGTCTTCCAAAGTAACCTTTTGCTGCCTTCAAGATTTTTTTTCTTCTATTTCTTGAGGCTACTGAATTTACTGATCTTGGCATAATTCAAATTGTTTTTTGTAGTAGGCGGTTATTTAGTTTTTAGTGATTAGTTTTTAGTGTTAACTTAAAACTCAACTTTTACAACTTATAACTCTTTCTGTTTTTTGCCCAACTCCATGGTTAATAATTAAATTCCCTTAATTAACTATTTTAAAGTTAATTGTTGTTTGATGTTCGCTTCATCAGACTTGTGTACCAATGTTGCGTGCGTCAATTTTAGCTTACGTTTCTTAGACTTCTTTGTTAAGATATGACTCTTAAACGCGTGCTTTCTTTTTAGTTTTCCAGAACCAGTTAACTTAAAACGTTTTTTGGCACTAGATTTGGTTTTCATTTTAGGCATTTCTCCTTCTTTTTTATCTTGCTTATAAGATTGTTATTATTTTCCTACTTTTTTTGGGGCAATAAACATAATCATACGTTTACCTTCCAATTTTGGTAATTGCTCTACTTTACCATAGTCTTCTAATTCTTGAGCTAATTTTAATAATAAGATTTGTCCTTGCTCTTTAAAGATGATAGATCTTCCTTTAAAGAAAACAAACGCTTTCAATTTTGCTCCGTCCTTTAAGAACTTAATGGCATGCTTCTTTTTAAATTCATAATCATGCTCATCAGTTTGAGGTCCAAAACGAATTTCTTTAACAGTAACTTTAGTTGCTTTAGATTTTAAAGCTTTTTCGCGTTTCTTTTGTTCATATAAGAACTTCTTATAATCGATAATTTTACAAACAGGAGGAACCGCTTTTGGTGAAATCTCTACCAAATCTAATTCCTGCTCTTCAGCTAACGCTCTTGCTTTTTCAATCGGATAAACTCCAACTTCGATGTTTTCTCCAACTAAACGTACTTCGTCAACAAATTTAATCTTATGATTAATTCTATGTTGATCTTCTTTAATTACTCTTAAAGGTCTTCTTGGCCTATTTCTTCTAATTGCTATGACTAATAAATTTTAATTATACATTACAGTTTTTATAACTGCCTTTTATTTTTTCTTTAAAACTCTAATAATTTTAGAAAATTCTTCCATTAAGTTTTTTTTGTTCTGCAGTCGTCCAGCCGTATCTATGACGC
>JALQYN010000093.1 GCA_023254055.1 Polaribacter sp. | reverse complement strand
ATCTTGCAATTCAAAATTAGATTGTAACAATTCTTGAACTACTTTTACACCTTCGGCAAAGAAAAGTTGTTCTTGTTTTCTATATTTTTTTTGTTGTAAACTCGTTATTAGTTTAATTTGGTTTTTACTAACCATAAAAATTGTATTTTTGACTAACTTTTAAAAAGTGCTTTGAGAAATAATTTATCAAAAATAACATTATTATTTGTAATCGGAACAATAATTTATTCGTGTTCGTTAGTTAAACGAGTACCCGAAAGTAAAAAATTATTGGTCAAAAATGAGATTTACATTAATGATAAAATCAATAAAGAGGAACGAATTAATAATTTATTAGTTCAACAACCCAACACAAAATTCTTAAATTATCCTTTTGGCTTAACTCTTTATAATATTGCAAAACCTAATCCAGATTCGTCATATCAAGCTTGGCTAAATAAAAAACCAAATCGTATAAAAAGACTTAATCGTTTCTTATCTGCAAAACAAGTGGAACGTTTAGGGAAATCTTTTTTTGTAAGTGGATTGTCAAAATTTATAAAAGAAACAGGGGAAGCACCTGTAATTATTGATGAAAAAAAGGCGCAACGTTCAAAAGATCGATTAAGTGGATTTTATTACAACAACGGTTTTATCAGAAATAAAGTAACGCTTTCCATCGATTCAATTGATAAGAAAAAAGGAAAGATATCTTACAAAGTAAACACAGGTAAGCCTTATTTTATTGACTCCATTTCTAAATTTATAGAAACCCCTATAGTGGATAGTTTATACGCATTAGAAGCTAAAAAATCTTTCATAAAAAAGGGAGAACAATATAATTTTTCAAACTTCGATAATGAAAGAAAAAGAATTACCCAATATCTAAGAAATAATGGTGTTTATCATTTTCAAGAAAGCAACATAAAATATGATGCTATTATTGATGATTCAATACAGAAAATAAAAGTAAACTTAAAAATTGAAGACCGATTAGTAAAAAAAGGAGACACGCTAATAAAAAAACCTTTTGGTGTTTACAAAATAACTCAAGTTAATATATTTACAAACAATACTTCAAAAAAAGAACGAAATCAATTTAATGATAGTGTAACCTATAGAAATTTCAATATTTACAGTGCTGGTAAATTAAAATACAAACCCAAGGCAATAACAAATGCCATTTTTATTGAAAAAGGAAAACTATTTAGTGATAATGACCGAACATTAACTTCAAAATCACTAAGTAATCTAAAAGTATTTAATTATCCCAATATCGAATACATTGAGGATCCGGCTGATAGCACAAATAGTTCACTCATAGCAAACATTTATTTAATGAGTAAACCTAAATATGTTTGGCAACCCTCTATAGATGTTACTACTTCAGACATTCAACAATTTGGAATTAGTGGAAGAATGGCTTTCACTTGGCGAAATCTTTTTAAAAGAGCAGAAACTTTCGAATTGTCTACTAAAGGAAACATTGGATCTTCAAGAGATTTGGCTAATCCAAATAACGTGTTTTTTAACATCTCAGAATATGGTTTAGAAGGAAAGTTGAGTTTCCCCAGAATTGTATTTCCATTAAATACTCGTAAGATTATAAAAAAAGAAATGCTTCCCACTACTACTGCAACGATTGGTTTAACCAGTCAAAGAAATATTGGGCTAGACAAAGAAAACTTAACTGGAATTTTTTATTACAATTGGGCACCAAAGCAAGGAAATACAATACGTTTTGATTTATTAAACATTCAATTCATCAAGAATTTAAATCCTGAAAATTATTTTAATGTATACACATCATCATATAACACCTTAAATAATTTGGCTCAACTTTACAATGTAGACCCAGATTATTTGGATGATAATAATAATCTAACTACACAAGGAGCTGTTGATTTTATTAATGATGTTGAAAACGGGGTAATAACATTTCCCTCAGATGATAACAACTATAAAATTATAAGAAGTATTGGAGAAAGAAGACTTCGTTTAATTGAAAACAATTTGATTGTTTCTTCTAGTATAACTTTTTTCAAAAACACTAAAGCCAATTTGCTTGATAATAATTTTTACTCTATTAGAACGAAAATAGAATCGGCTGGTAATTTGCTTTCATTATTTGCCAACACAAAAAACGAACCCTTAAGTGCTAATGGAAACAAAACAATGTTTGGAATTGAATATTCACAATACATAAAAGGTGAAGTAGACTTCATTAAACATTGGGATTTTGGCAAGAAAAACACCCTAGCCATGAGAGCATTTGCTGGCTTAGCAGTCCCATATGGAAACGGGCAATCGATTCCATTTTCCAGAAGTTATTTTTCTGGTGGATCTAATGACAATAGAGGTTGGCAAGCTTATAGTTTAGGCCCAGGTCGTAGTGGTGGAATAAATGACTTCAATGAAGCTAACCTAAAATTAGCCTACAGTTTAGAATATCGTTTTAGAGTGGGAGGAAATTTTTATAGTGCTTTTTTTACAGATATTGGAAACATCTGGAATATTTTTGACAATGTAACAAATAAAGAATACACCTTTAATGGTTTAAATTCATTAGAAGACTTGGCTGTAGGAACTGGGATAGGTTTTAGATATGATTTTGACTTCTTTGTTTTCAGACTAGACTTAGGTTACAAAGCTTATGACCCTAGTAGAGAAATAGGAGAACGATGGCTGAAAGGAATCAACTTTGGCAAAACAGTGCTAAATTTTGGAATTAATTATCCGTTCTAATTTTTTAAATTATTATTTTTGCATAACTATAACAAAACATACAACTATGAGTCACACTATTAAACCGGGTGTTGCTACCGGAGATCAAGTTCAAGAAATCTTTAACTATGCCAAACAAAAAGGGTTTGCATTACCTGCTGTTAATGTTGTAGGTTCTAGTACAATTAATGGTGTTTTAGAAACAGCCGCTAAATTAAATGCACCTGTCATCATCCAATTTTCTAATGGTGGTGCACAATTTAACGCTGGAAAAGGATTATCAAATGAAAACCAAAAATCGGCTATTTTAGGTGCGGTTGCTGGTGCAAAACATATACACACTTTAGCAGAAGCTTATGGCGCTACAGTTATTTTACATACAGACCACTGTGCAAAAAATCTTTTACCGTGGATTGATGGTTTATTAGATGCATCTGAAAAACATTTTACTGAAACTGGAAAACCATTATTCAGTTCTCACATGATTGATTTATCAGAAGAACCTATTGAAGAAAACTTAGAAATTTCTAAAAAATATTTAGAAAGAATGAGTAAAATGGGTATGACTTTAGAAATCGAATTAGGAATCACAGGTGGTGAAGAAGATGGTGTTGACAATTCAGATGTGGATAGTTCAAAATTATACACACAACCTGATGAAGTTGCTTATGCTTATGAGGAATTAATGAAAGTAAGCCCAAGATTTACTATTGCTGCTTCTTTTGGAAATGTTCATGGCGTTTACAAACCAGGAAATGTAAAATTAACGCCAAAAATCTTAAAAAATTCTCAAGAATATATTTCAAAGAAATACAATGTACCACACAATACAATTGATTTTGTTTTTCATGGTGGTTCGGGATCAACAGTTGAAGAAATTAGAGAAGCAATTGGTTATGGAGTTATCAAAATGAATATAGATACCGATTTGCAATTTGCTTTTACTGAAGGAGCAAGAGATTATATTCTTTCAAAACAAGATTACCTACAAACACAAATTGGTAATCCAGATGGAGATGAGCTTCCAAATAAAAAATATTACGATCCTAGAAAATGGCTTCGTGAAGGAGAAATTACATTTAAAAATCGTTTAAAAATAGCTTTTGAAGATTTAAACAATGTAAATACACTTGCATAATCTCAATTAGATATATTATTTTAGCCGATATTATACAATAAGAATTTAAAACAACTATACTATGGCTTGGTTTAAAAGACAAGGTAAAGGAATACATACTGCTACAGAAGACAAAAAAGATATTCCACATGGATTGTGGTACAAGACTCCAAGCGGTAAAATTATTGATACCGAGGAGTTAAAAAGAAATTTATATGTGAGTCCTGAAGATGGATATCACGTAAGAATTGGTAGTAAAGAATATTTTGAGTTATTTTTTGACGAAAATAAATTTAAAGAATTAGATGCAAAACTTACCTCTGTAGATTCTTTAAAATTCGAAGACACCAAAAAATATCCAGATAGAATAAAAGCTGCGCAAGAAAAAACAAATTTAAAAGATGCTGTTAGAACGGCTGTTGGAAAATCTTTAGGAAAAGATTTAGTTATTGCTGCAATGGATTTTACTTTTATTGGAGGGTCAATGGGATCTGTCGTTGGAGAAAAAATTGCAAGAGCTATAAATTATTCGATAGAAAACAAAATTCCGTTTTTAATGATTTCAAAATCTGGTGGAGCTCGTATGCAAGAAGCTTCATTATCTTTAATGCAATTGGTAAAAACATCAGCAAAATTAGCACAATTAGCAGAAGTTAAAATTCCATATATATCACTATGTACAGATCCTACTACTGGAGGAACTACAGCTTCTTATGCAATGTTGGGTGATATTAACATAGCCGAACCAAATGCTTTAATTGGGTTTGCTGGACCAAGAGTTGTAAAAGACACTACTGGTAAAGATTTACCAGAAGGATTTCAACGTTCAGAGTTTTTATTAGAACACGGTTTTTTAGACGGAATCTACGAACGTAAAAATCTAAAAAAACAAATCAATTTATATATTGATTTGATTCAAAACAACCCGATTAGAAGCTAAAAGAAGAGTTATCAAATTCTTTTTTTTCTAAAATTCTTTTAATCAACAATTTACCATTAGCTATAGATTTCAAAATCATAAAGTATTTAGGGTAAAAAATAAAAATAGTTGTATATTTGCAGCTTCAATGAAAAAATCATTGAGTACATAAAAATCATTTAAAACAATATTGGCATGTATTTAACAAAAGAAGTAAAAGAGGAAATCTTTTCAAAACACGGTAAGTCAGCAACAGACACTGGTAACTCAGAAGGACAAATTGCTTTGTTCACATTTAGAATCAACCATTTAACAGAACACTTAAAAAATAATCGTAAAGATTATAACACAGAGCGTTCTTTAGTAAAATTGGTAGGTAAACGTAGAAGTTTATTAGATTATTTAAAGAAAACTGATATTACTAGATATCGTGCAATTATTGCAGAATTAGGAATTAGAAAATAAAACCTAACATAAAAAGAGGCTCTATAAACGTGCCTCTTTTTTATTATAATAAATTTCTTGTAGCTTGCTACAAAACAATAATTTGTCTTTCCAGCGAAAGCAGGAATCTAAGCATATTCAATTCTACCTAACAACTAGAGTTTATATATAAAAATTCAAAATTAGTAACAGCAATTTTGATTTTCCATTGGAAGTAAAACAGCAACAAAACAACAACACAACAACAAACAAAGTATCAATTTAGAATTAAAATTTTATGATTCCAAAAGTATTTAGAGAGGTTATAGACCTTGGAGATGGAAGAACCATCTCATTAGAAACCGGTAAATTAGCAAAACAAGCACACGGTTCTGTTGTTGTTCAAATGGGCAAAGCAATGTTATTATGTACTGTAGTATCAAACTACAAACAATCTGACGTTGACTTTTTACCACTTACAGTAGATTATAGAGAAAAATTTGCTGCTGCAGGGCGTTATCCTGGAGGATTCTTTAAAAGAGAAGCAAGACCTAGTGATGGAGAAGTATTAACCATGCGTCTTGTAGACCGTGTTTTACGTCCATTATTTCCAAAAGATTATCATGCTGAAACTCAAGTTATGATTCAATTAATGTCTCATGACGATGACGTTATGCCTGATGCATTAGCGGGATTAGCAGCATCTGCCGCTATTCAATTAAGTGATTTCCCATTCGAATGTCCAATATCTGAAGTAAGAGTTGCTAGAGTAAATGGAGAATTCGTAATCAACCCAAGTAGAGCACAATTAGCAGATTCTGACATCGATATGATGATTGGAGCTTCAGCTGATTCGGTAATGATGGTTGAAGGGGAAATGGATGAAATTTCTGAAGAAGAAATGGCTGATGCAATTAAATTTGCACACGAAGCAATTAAAATACAATGTGCTGCTCAAGTAGCTTTGGCAAAAGCTTTCGGAAAGAAAGAAGTTCGTGAATACGAAACTGCTGAAGACAACGAAGACTTAGCAAAGAGAATACACGATTTAGCTTACGATAAATGTTATGCAATTGCAAAACAAGGTACTTCTAAAGCAGAACGTGGAGCTGCATTTGCAGAAGTAAAAGAAGAAGTAAAAGCTGCTTTTACAGACGAAGAAAAAGAAGAATTTGGAGATTTAATTTCTAAATATTATAGCAAAGCAGAAAAAGAAGCAGTTCGTGAATTGACATTGAGCGAAGGAATTCGTTTAGACGGTCGTAAGACAGATGAAATTAGACCAATTTGGTGTGAAGTAGATTACTTACCATCAACACATGGTTCATCAATATTTACTCGTGGAGAAACACAAGCTTTAGCAACTGTTACTTTAGGAACTTCAAGAGAAGCAAACAAAATAGACATGCCATCTTACGAAGGTGAAGAGACTTTCTATTTACATTATAACTTCCCTCCTTTTTGTACAGGTGAAGCTAGACCTTTAAGAGGTACTTCTCGTAGAGAAGTTGGACATGGTAATTTAGCACAACGTGGTTTAAAAGGGATGATTCCAGACGATTGCCCTTATACAGTTAGAGTTGTATCTGAAGTTTTAGAATCTAATGGTTCTTCTTCAATGGCAACAGTTTGTGCAGGTACTATGGCATTAATGGATGCAGGAGTTCAAATTACAAGACCCGTTTCTGGTATTGCTATGGGATTAATTTCTGATGGTGATCGTTATGCCGTATTGTCTGATATTTTAGGTGATGAAGATCACTTAGGTGATATGGACTTTAAAGTAACAGGAACTGCAGAAGGAATTACTGCTTGTCAGATGGATATTAAAATCAAAGGATTAAGTTACGAGATTTTAGTAAATGCATTAAAACAAGCACGTGAAGGTCGTTTACACATCTTAGGTAAATTAACAGACACCATTGCTCAACCAAACGCAGATGTTAAAGCACATGCTCCTAAAATGGTTACTAGAAGAATTCCTAATGATTTAATTGGTGCATTTATTGGGCCGGGAGGTAAAAACATTCAAGAATTACAGAAAGAAACAGAAACTACAATTGTAATTACTGAAGATTCTGTAACTGAAGAAGGAATTATCGAAATTTTGGGAACGAAACCAGAAGGGATTGAAGCAGTTATTGCTAAAATTGAATCTATGATGTTTAAACCAGAAGTAGGTAGCGTTTACGAAGTGAAAGTGATAAAAATGTTAGATTTTGGTGCTGTTGTAGAATATACAGAAGCTCCAGGAAACGAAGTTTTATTACATGTTAGCGAATTAGCATGGGAACGTACAGAAAACGTTACTGATGTAGTAAACATGGGTGATGTATTTGATGTAAAATACTTTGGGATAGATCCTAGAACTCGTAAAGAAAAAGTATCTCGTAAAGCAATTTTACCAAAACCAGAAGGTTATGTTGCCAGACCACCTAGAGAAAACAATAGAGACAACAGAGGGAAAGATAATCGCGGACGTGATAACAGACGTGACGATAGAAGACCAAGACAAGATAAAAAAGAATCTTAAAAAAGAGTCTACTCATAAAATTAAAACGCCTGAACTATTTCAGGCGTTTTTTATTATCAGAAATGTTCATTCTTTTTATCAACTTATTCCATTTATTCTTTTAAGATTTATTTTCTTTGTGTTTCACTTATGAAAATTCAACGAATTACATATTTATCATTAGGAAGTAACCAAGGAGATAAATTAAAAAACCTTCAAAAAGCAATTTATTTAATTGCCGAGAAAGTAGGTCCGGTTTTAAAAATTTCTTCTATTTACAAGACTCCAGCTATTGGTTTTAAAGGAGAAGATTTTTTTAACATTTGTTTGAAAATATCGACATATTTACCTCCAGAAGCTTTGATAAAAAACATTCTAGAAATTGAAAATGATTTAGGAAGGGTTAGAGTAACTTCTGATGAATATTCTGACAGAACTATAGATATTGATATTCTATTATTTGATGATGAAATTATTTTTTCACCAGAACTAATTGTACCCCACCCAAGAATGTTAGATCGCAAATTTGTATTAGTTCCATTAATCGAGATTGCATCAAAAGTAATTCATCCAGTAAAAAAAGTACATCTTGGTAAATGTTTAGATTCCTGTTCTGACAACTCTGAAATAAAGAAAATCTCTGAGCTGTTAGACCGCCCCATTCCTTTAACAGAGAAATATAATTATATAGCCATTGAAGGAAATATTGGAGCAGGAAAAACAAGCCTGGCTAAAATGATGTCCGATGAGTTCAATGCTAAAACAGTTTTAGAACGATTTGCAGACAATCCTTTTTTGCCAAAGTTTTATGAAGATAAAGAACGTTATGCATTTCCTTTAGAAATGAGTTTTTTAGCAGATCGCTATCAGCAATTAAGTGATGATTTAGCACAATTTGATTTGTTTAAAAACTTAATCGTTTCTGATTATTATATCTTTAAATCGTTAATTTTTGCTCAGGTAACACTCCAAAAAGAAGAATATGTATTGTATAGAAAAATGTTCGATTTAATGTATAGAGAAATTACCAAGCCAGATTTATATGTGTATTTATATCAAAATACAGATAGATTACTGAAAAATATACAAAAAAGAGGACGCGATTATGAACAGAATATTTCTTCAGATTATTTAAACAAAATACACAATGGCTATAGTAGTTTTATCAATACTCAACAAGACTTAAATACATTGATTATAGATGTATCTGACTTAGATTTTGTTAACAATGTTAATGATTATCAATTAATTATTAAAAGAATTAATTCTTAATATTTTTTTTGTAATTTCGCACCCAATAGATTGTCCCCGATTTTCACATAAATGACTCGCTTCATATGAAGAAAATTATTTTAATTGTTTTAATTCTTTTGCTAAATATTACATTTTTAGTAGGGCAAAATAATTTAACTATTGATGGATCTTTGGTTACAGTAAGAATTGATGCATCTTCACTTGAAGGAATTAATATTTCATATTCAGGCGGTGCTAGCGTAGCACAAATTATACCAATGCTTACGCCAGGTGGTCTTAGAAGT
>JALQYN010000047.1 GCA_023254055.1 Polaribacter sp. | reverse complement strand
GATGTAGCTCAGCTGGCTAGAGCAGCTGATTTGTAATCAGCAGGTCGGGGGTTCGAGTCCCTTCATCGGCTCTTTAAAGTCCTTTCTAAAGAAAGGGCTTTTTTTATGGTTTAACTTGAACGAATTTTCATTAAATTTGTTCATAATTATTACACAAATACAACCTATCATCATGCTTATAATTGGAATTGCTGGAGGAACAGGAAGTGGAAAAACCACAGTGGTTACTAAAATAATAAAAGAACTTCCTTCTGATGAAGTCTGTGTCATCTCACAAGATTCTTATTATAAAGCAACCGATAATTTAAGTTACGAAGAGCGAACAAAAATAAATTTTGACCATCCTAGGGCTATTGACTTCGATTTAATTATCAAGCATCTAAAAAAATTAAAAGCTGGAAAAACAATTGACCAACCAGTATACTCTTTTGTAACTCATAACAGAACGAAAGATGTTGTAAAAACACATCCTAGAAAAGTAATCATTGTTGAAGGAATTTTAATATTTAACAATGAAGAGCTAAGAGATCTTTTTGATATTAAAATATTTGTTCATGCAGATACTGATGAACGATTGATAAGGAGAGTCCGTAGAGACATTAATGAACGAGGTAGAGATATTAATGAAGTATTGAGTAGATATCAAGATACATTAAAACCAATGCATCAACAATTTATCGAACCAACAAAAAACTTTGCGGATATTATCATACCTAATGACAGGCATAATACTGTTGCAATTGATATACTTAGAACGGTAATTAGCAATAAATTATAATGACTTTTAAACAGTTAAAACAAAATAAGTTTGTCAAGTTTTTTACAAACAGATATGTTGTAATACTAATTATATTTACTGTTTGGATGCTCTTTTTTGATGAAAATTCTTATCTTGTACATAAAGAGTTTGATAAAGAAATTGATGAATTAGAAATCGCTATCGATTTTTATAAGAAAAAAATAGAAGAAGACAAGTTAACCATCAAGAGTTTAGAGGATTCTTTGCAAATAGAAAAGTTTGCACGTGAAAAATATTTGATGAAGCGAGAGAATGAAGACATTTATATTATAGAATTTGATACGATAAAAAAATAATGAGCTCAACATTATTTAAAAATTTTAACACTACTTCGGCTGTAGCTTGGAAACAAAAAATTCAAGTTGACTTAAACGGTGATGATTATAACGAAACACTTTTATGGAAAACCGATGAAGATATTGTTGTAAAACCTTTTTACACAAAAGAAGATAGAAAAAACAACTTATCAATTGAAGACAAGTTCAAATTTAACATTTCTCAATCCATTTTTATTCATGATGAGCAAACAACAAATTATATTGCAGTAAATGCTTTACAAAAAGGCGCAAATGCAATTGAATTTATAGCTCACAAACAATTCGACTATAAACAATTGCTTCATACTATAGATTTTGAGAAATCAACAATCTATTTTAGATTTCAATTTTTAGATTCAGAATTTATCAAAGAAGTTGCCAACTTCATCAATTCAAAAAACTGTTACATTCAAATTGATATCATCAATAACTTAGCACAAACAGGGAATTGGTTTAGCAATTTAAAATCAGATCACTTACAATTAGAAAGTATTGTTGATAATTGTGATAATTCTATTGGTGTTGATGCTACATTATATCAAAATGCTGGAGCAACAATAACGCAGCAATTAGCCTATACCCTTGCCCATGCAAATGAATATTTAAATCATTTTGGTAAAGACATTGCTTCTAAGTTTCATTTTAACTTTGCTGTTGGAAGTAATTATTTTTTCGAAATTGCAAAATTAAAGGCATTTAGAATCCTCTGGAAATCACTTTTAGAAGCATATGATGCAAAAGAGACTACTGCCCATATTTTTGCACAACCAACATTAAGAAACAAAACAATTTACGACTACAACGTAAATATATTGAGAACGACATCTGAATGTATGAGTGCTATTATAGGCGGAGCAAATACCGTTAACAATGTATCTTATGATAGTGTTTTTCATAAGAAAAATGAATTTGGAGAACGAATTGCTCGAAATCAATTACTTATATTACAACAAGAAAGTTATTTAGAATATGCAAATACCTTTGCAAATGGGTCTTATTATATAGATAGCATTAAAGAACAATTAGCTGAAAAAGCTTTACAAATATTTAAAGACATCGAAAAATCTGGTGGTTTTTTAACACAATTAAAAAAAGGGGTTATCCAACGAAAAATTACTGAAAACGCTAATAGAGAGCAAGAAAAATTTGACAATGCAGAAATTGTTTTATTAGGAACAAACAAACAAATGAATAAAAATGATTTCATGAAAAATGAAATTGAAATTTATCCTTTTGCAAAATCAAATCCTATAAAAACATTACTACCCCCCATTATAAAAAAACGTTTGGCAGAAGCCAACGAAATTAAAAAATTAGAATCTGAATAAAATTGCATTAAATGAATAAAGATAAATCCGTCATTAAAGATGAGATTAGACAAACCAAGCTTAAAAAGGAATTAAGGAGGTTTAAAAAGAAAATACCTTATTCAATTCTTCTTTTAGTTTGCTTTAGTTTTGTGCTTGTTTATTTAATAGAAGGAAAAATATACAAGTATTTAGGAGACAACTATAACCTAATCTTGGTTATTAGCATCTTTTTAGTATCAATTGTTATCATTTATATGATTACAATAATTATTAAAATGAACTCCATTAAAAAAGAGATTAAATTATTAGGTGAAAGAATGTATCAAAGAATGAAGCTACAATAAAAATGAGCAGAAAAAATCTTCAAAATATTGCAATTAAAAATCAAGAAGTTGATGGTGAAAATACTTTTTTTCATGAAGATTTTGTTGCTGGGATTCCGCCTTTTTTACGTGGACCGTATTCTACAATGTACGTTCGTAGACCTTGGACAATTAGACAATATGCTGGTTTTTCTACCGCAGAAGAAAGCAACGCTTTTTATAGAAGAAATCTAGAAGCTGGACAAAAAGGACTTTCAGTTGCTTTTGATTTAGCTACACATAGAGGGTACGATTCTGATCACGAACGTGTGCAAGGCGATGTTGGTAAAGCTGGTGTTGCGATCGATTCTGTTGAGGATATGAAAATTTTATTTAACCAAATACCGTTAGATAAAATGTCGGTTTCTATGACCATGAATGGTGCTGTTTTACCCATTTTAGCTTTTTACATTGTTGCCGCAGAAGAACAAGGAGTTGCTCCAGAAAACCTTTCTGGAACCATTCAGAATGATATTTTAAAAGAGTTCATGGTGCGTAATACTTATATATATCCACCAACTCCGTCCATGAAAATTATTGCTGATATTTTTAAATATACGAGCAATCAAATGCCGAAATTTAACTCTATTTCTATTTCTGGTTATCATATGCAAGAAGCTGGTGCTACAGCAGAAATTGAATTAGCGTATACCTTAGCAGACGGACTAGAATACATTAGAAAAGGAATTGAAGCCGGAATGGATATTGATACGTTTGCCCCTCGCCTTTCTTTTTTCTGGGCAATCGGAATGGATCATTTTAGAGAAATTGCAAAAATGAGAGCTGCACGAATGTTGTGGGCAAAAATTGTGCAAGAATTCAATCCTAAAAATCAAAAATCATTAGCCTTAAGAACGCATTCCCAAACAAGTGGTTGGAGTTTAACAGAACAAGATCCGTTTAACAATGTTGCCAGAACAACTATTGAAGCGATGGCAGCAGCTTTTGGAGGAACTCAAAGTTTACATACAAATGCGTTGGATGAAGCCATTGCGCTACCCACAGATTTTTCTGCAAGAATTGCTAGAAATACACAAATCTATTTACAAGAAGAAACACATATTACCAAAACGGTTGATCCTTGGGCAGGAAGTTTTCATGTTGAAAAATTGACTGAAGATATTGCAAACAAAGCATGGGAATTGATTCAAGAAGTAGAAAAATTGGGCGGAATGACCAAAGCAATTGAAAAAGGAATTCCGAAAATGCGCATTGAAGAAGCGGCAGCCATTAAACAAGCAAAAATTGATAGTGGACAAGACATCATTGTTGGTGTTAATAAATATCAACTAAAAGAAGAAGATCCGTTACATATTTTAGAAGTAGATAATGAAGCCGTTCGTCTATCTCAAATTGAAAGACTAAATGCATTAAAATCTAAAAGAAATACTTCTGAAGTAAAAAAATCTTTAGTAGCTTTGACTGAAGCTGCAAAGTCTGGAAAAGAAAACTTGTTAGAATTGGCTATTATTGCTGCAAGAAACAGAGCTACATTGGGCGAAATTTCTGATGCTTTAGAAGTAGTTTTTGGCAGACATAAAGCAGTTCATAAAATCATATCTGGCGTGTATAGCAAAGAAATAAAAGAAGACAAAACCTTTAAAGAAGCAACTAAATTGGCAGATCAATTTGCTGAATTAGAAGGAAGACGTCCACGTATTATGATTGCCAAACTTGGGCAAGATGGTCATGACAGAGGTGCGAAAGTGGTGGCTACTGGTTATGCAGATTTAGGGTTTGATGTAGATATTGGCCCGTTATTTCAAACTCCAAAAGAAGCCGTAAAGCAAGCTGTAGAAAATGATGTACATATTTTAGGAATTTCTTCTTTAGCTGCCGGACATAAAACGTTGGTTCCACAAGTAATTGATGAATTAAAAAAATATGGACGTGAAGATATTATGGTGATTGTTGGTGGCGTAATACCTGCACAAGATTATCAATTTTTATTTGATGCTGGTGCTGTGGGTGTATTTGGCCCAGGAACAAAAATCGCACAAGCCGCTATTGATATGCTGACTATTTTAATTGATTCTGTAGCTGAATAATATGAATACAAAAGCATTTATGATTAAATGAAAAATTTAATACTAATACTTATTATATTTCAGGTTTTTCAAACATCTGCACAGCAGCAAAAACATCCGATAGATGTAAAAAATAACAAATGTTTAGAAGAAGCTGTACCAACAACCATTGGATCTATTATTTGTGAAAAAGAGGCTTTAAAAGCTTGGGAATCTGAAATGGAAACGACACTCAAATTATTAAAAGAAAATCAAAAGCATCTCGACATAAAATTACTTGAGGAAACTCAAACAAAATGGCTTGCCTTTCATAAAAAACAAGTTCAATTTTACTATTCTTATTACCAAACTCAATATCAAGGTGGAACAATGGCGCGAGCTGCTGCCCTTAGCCATGACAAGAGATATTTAAGAGAACGTGTAATTTATTTAAAAGAACTTTATAAAGAAATAAGTGGGCAATAAAAAACACATAATTATTTGTGGCGAAGTATTTAAAGCAAAAAGAATTCATTTTTCTTTTGAAACAATCTTTATGCAAATTGGGAATATGAATGAGCTTAAAAAGCTCCAAGAATTTCCAAATTTAGAATCCGTCTCACTTAATGGAACAAATATCAATGATATTGGTTTACAATACATAGGGCAATGCTCTACAATTACAAATTTAAACTTAACTTTTACGAATATTACCGATAAAGGCATCGCACATTTAGTAAATCTAAATAGTATAAAATACCTTCGATTAAAAGAAACAAATATTAGTAAAAAAAGTATTCAACATTTTAACCAAATGACTCATTTAATTTCATTGCAAGTGCATGAAACTAATATTTCTGGAAAAGATATGGCTGATCTAAACTTAGCTCATTTAGAAGAACTTTTTGTTGACAGTAATGATGTTGAAGATTATAATACCTTATTAGCTCTTTCAAATCGGTTACCATCTTGTAAGATTGTTGCTAAAGGGAAAGGGACTTTTTTCGAAGGTGTATTTGAATCTTAATTTATTATAGCTTCTTTAATTTGTTACACACTGAAAAATTAGTTTTAAATTGATTACTTCTTAATCATAAACATTTTCAGGAAAAGCCTATAAAAAGCATTTAAAAAACTGTTTTTTTTAACATTTCTACAACTTAAAAAACAGTCAATTCCAAAAGGTTATTCAAGCTTTTATCCTTAAATTTGTGAACTTTTACAATCAAATTTAGAGATGAAAAAAATCTTCAATATTCTTTACTCAACACGTTTAATGGCTATTTTATTTTTCCTGTTTGCAACAGCAATGGGTATAGCCACTTTTATAGAAAATGATTTTGGTACACAAACTTCTAAAGCCTTAGTTTATAATACTTGGTGGTTTGAAGCCATTATGATCTTTTTTGTCATTAATTTTTTTGGAAATATCTTTAGATACAGATTGTATAAAAAAGAGAAATGGCCAGTATTGTTATTTCATACTGCTTTTTTATTCATTTTAATTGGGGCGGGTATTACGCGTTATATTGGGTATGAAGGTTTAATGATTATCAAAGAAGGTGAAGTTACCAATAAATTCATCTCAGAAACCACCTATTTAAATGTTGTCATTGATGATAACAATCAGCAAAAACCAACCATCCATCAACCCATATTATTATCTGCTTGGGGTAATAATAACTGGGGTTTTTCCACAAAATTTAAACAACAAGATGTTGCCTTCAAATTGGTAGAGTATATTCCGTGGGCAGAAAAAAAATTAATTGAAGATGTAAATGGCGATGAGTATTTATTCTTTGTAGAATCTAGTGAAGGCACAAGACACGAGCATTATATTAAAAAGGGAACTACTCAAAACATTCATAATGTTTTAGTGGGGTTTGATGCAGGAAACAATGCAACCATTAATTTTACAACTGTAGATGGGGAGCTAAAAATAAACTCTAAAGAAGATGGATCTTGGTTACGTATGGCTGATCAAAAAAGAGGAACAGTGACTAAAGATTCTCTAGCAACGTTTAACTATTTATCTTTACACAACATTTCTGGATTGCAATTTGTAATTCCGAGACCTGCAGAAAAAGGGATTCTAAAAATGGTAAGTGGTCCTAAAAACGATCAAAAGCATGATGTAATTGTGGTAGAAATTACTACAAACAATAAAACAGAAAGAGTAGAATTATTAGGAGGAAAATACAATACACAAAACTCTGAACAAGTATCTGTTGCTAATTTAAACTTTAGACTCTTATACGGTTCTAACACCCTAGAAACTCCTTTTCACATCAAATTAAGAGATTTTCAGCTAGAAAAATACCCGGGTTCAGAAAGCGCTGCATCCTATGCCAGTGAAGTAACCGTTATTACAAAAGAAGAGACCTTTGATTATCGAATATTTATGAATCATATTTTAGATTTTAAAGGATATAAATTCTTCCAATCAAGTTATGACAATACCAAAGAAGTTGAAGAAACACATTTATCTGTAAATCACGATTTCTGGGGAACCCTTTTTACATATATTGGCTATTCAATGTTATATTTTGGATTGATTTCTATTTTATTCGCAAAAAATACACGTTTTGATTATTTAAAAAACACGTTGAAAAAAATTAGAAGTAAAAAAGCTGCTTTATCGCTTTTGGGGTTATTATTTTTCTCTGTTACTGTTTCTGCACAACATCAAGAACATGCCATTTCAGAACAACAAATAGATTCTATTTTAAATGCCAATATTGTTGATGCAAAACATGCAGACTTGTTTAATAGTTTGGTCATTCAAGATGCTGGTGGAAGAATGAAACCTGCACATACTTTTGCTTCTCAGCTGGTTAGAAAAGTAACCCACCAAGAGGTTTTTAAAGGAATGAATCCTAGTCAAGTGTTGTTATCAATTATAGAAAACCCAAGATTTTGGATTGAAGTTCCGATGGTGTATTTAGAAAAAGGAAACACGCAAATAAGAGAGATAATTGGAGTTCCTAAAGATGCTACACATGCTAGACTATCCGATTTTTTGACAAAGGATGGTGTTTATAAAATACGTACAAGAGTTGATGAATCTCAAAAGAAAAATGTAAAAAATAAGTTCGAAAAAGATATCATCAACATCGACAAAAGAGTTGGTTTACTTTATAGTGCTATTGGGGGACAAATATTTAAGATTTTCCCAATTCCGAATGACCCAAACAACAAATGGGTTTCTCAACCGGAAACATTAAATGCTGGCTTTAAAGGAACTGATTCTGTTTTCGTGCGTCAAGTGCTGCCTGTTTACATACAAATGTTGCAAAAATCCAAAGAAACAAACGATTATACACAAGCTAATAAAGTGTTGACCGGGATTAAAAATTTTCAAAAGAAATTTGGCGCACAAGTCATTCCTTCTGACGATAAAATTGAGTTAGAAATTGCCTACAATAAATTCAGTATTTTTAGTCGATTGGCAAAATATCTGGGTATAGCCGGAGCCTTATTAATTTTTGTAGTTGTCGCTCAAATTTTTTCTGACAGGAAAGTGTTTAATTACATCGTAAAAGGACTGATTGCAATTATCATTGGATTGTTTGTTTTTCATACTTTAGGATTAGGGGCGCGTTGGTATATTAGCGGAAATGCACCTTGGAGTAATGCCTACGAATCCATTATTTATGTAGCTTGGGCAACCATGTTATTTGGATTGGTTTTCGGAAGAAAATCTTCTTTAACCATTGCTGCAACAACGTTTTTAACAGCTGTTATTTTAGCATTTGCACACCAAAATTGGTTAGACCCAGAAATAGCAAACTTACAACCTGTTTTAAACTCGTATTGGTTGTTAATTCACGTTTCCATCATTGTGGCTAGTTACGGGCCATTTTCTTTAGCGATGATTTTAGGAATCTTCTCGTTATTCTTAATAGCCTTTACAAACGAAAAAAATAAGAAAAAACTAGATTTAGCCATCAAAGAATTAACCATCATTAACGAAATGTCTATTACCGTTGGTTTAATCATGTTGACCATTGGTAACTTTTTAGGCGGAATGTGGGCTAATGAAAGTTGGGGACGTTATTGGGGTTGGGATCCAAAAGAGACTTGGGCATTAATTAGTATTATGCTGTATGCTTTTGTCTTACACATGCGTTTAATTCCGGGTTTACGAAGCCGCTTTACATTTAACCTGTGGTCAATTATCACCTACGCTTCTATTATGATGACGTACTTTGGAGTAAACTTTTATTTATCTGGACTGCATTCGTATGCTAGTGGAGATAAAGTAATAACTCCGACTTCTGTATATTACTCAGTTGGTTTTGTAGCTATCTTAGGGACTTTTGCTTGGTTTAAATATAAAAAATACTATAAAAAATAACCTATAAGTACTGAACGTTTTATTTTAGAATTTCACTAGAGTCAACAAACAAAAAAATCAAATGAAAGCTGTATTTTTGCTTTCTTAAAATTAAAATAACAAATTATGTTTCATAAAAATTTTAAATTAATTATTGCCGCTTTAATTACAGCTTGGTCTGTATATGAATTTGCTCAAGGTCATATCATGAATGGTATTTCCATTTTATTATTAGCCGGAATGTTTATTCTGTTATATTTTAAAAACGAATTTATCTTACTGGCATTTTTACAATTGCGTAAACAGAATTTTCCTGGAGCTCAAAAATGGCTGAACTATATTAAAAATCCGAGTGCAGCTTTAACAAGAAAGCAAGAAGGATACTATAATTTTTTACACGGAATTATGCTGTCGCAAACCAATATAACCCAAGCAGAAAAATATTTAAAGAAAGCGGTAAAATTAGGTTTGTCTATGGGACATGATTTAGCCATGGCAAAACTACAATTAGCCGGTATTGCAATGACAAAAAGAAGAAAACGTGAAGCAACTATGTTAATGAATGAAGCTAAAAAGCTTGACAAACAGGGCATGTTGAACGAACAAATAAAAATGATGAAACAACAGATGAAAAAAATCTAGTTGCTACTGAATAAAACTTAAAAAAAGCTTCTGAAAATTCAGAAGCTTTTTTTTATTTACTCAATTCTTTTTAGGCTTAAATCTGTTTGAAACTCTAACAGATACAATCCCCGGTTTTGGGAAATACCGAAAAGTCTTTTATCAAAATCGAATTTACTTTCAACTCGATAAGAAACGCCATCTTTAAAAGTATCGTACAGCTCTTTTCCCGAAGCCAATCTCATAAGTACATCATAAGTGACATCAAAACCGCGAGTAGCATAAAAAGAAGGCAAGGCTTTGTTTTTTTGTAAATATTGCTTGTTAAAAATTCTGGCCGCCAAAGAAGATTCATCTACATAGGTGTCTGTAACGTAGACAAACTCTAGTTGTGCTAACTTATTATAATCCACATAATCATACTTATCAAATCCAAACAATTTTACCTTATAATTAATTTTTTCTTCTGGTTCTTCTCCTTCTTCTGGTTCTGGAGGATCCGGAAAACTAATCAAACTATTAATGGCATCAGAAGCTATCACATCATTATTAGTTGCAATAATTACCCAATTATTTACCATGGTAGAATCAGGTTTCATCATTTTTAAAAAACGCTCTTGGGCAATATAACCGTAATGTGGTATTATTTGGTGCACTTCTTTAATAGAGTCGTGTTGCTTTAAAATATTTGCAATCTGATTTATTTCTGTAATTGAAGCAGTGGTAGAATCGCCAACGATAATAATATTTTCGTTTTTGTATTGTTTAGAAACATAAGACAACAATTTCTCTTTATACAAATGTTTATCTGGAGATGTTTTTACAATTCTAGAAGATGTAAAAGAAGTTTGTGCTTTAGAAAAAATAGGAAAAACTAAGGGCGCTTTTACACTGCTTGCTAACTTTATGGTTTCATCAGAATAGATAGAACCAATAATAACATCTTTATCTTCTAGCGAATTATTTGTAATAATTTCGTCAATTTTAGTATTTCTATCTTCAGTATCGAAAACAGAAAAATCGATTTGAACACCTTGATTTCTTAGTGAATCTATTGCTAAAGCTGCACCCAAATAGAAATCTGTAACAATATTTGGCAAGGCTCTTGTTTTAAAAATGTCTTGTGACGGAACTGTATCAAAAACCTTGGCTCTAAATGGCAATAACAATGCTACTTTAATTGCATCAATATTTGAAATAGTGTCCTTATAAATTACATCCAATTTCTCTCCTTCAACTCTTTCTTTAATTTTTATAATTGCCCCTAATTTTAATCCTTCTGATAAGATCGGATTTAGGTCTAATAAATCTGATTTTAAAACATTGTAATATCTCGTTAAGCTATAAAAAGTATCTCCTTTACTTACAGTGTGTAAAAGATATTTTTCATCTAAACCTTCTATATCATTTAATTTTTTGATACTATCAATTTGAATAGTATCTTTTACGATACGATCTTTAGGTGTGTCATTTATATCTATAAGATTACGTGAGTTTTTACTTGGAATAAAAATTTCTGTGTCTGGTTTTGGTCTTCTTCCAACATCTGGGTTTAAGCGTAATAAATCTTTCGTTTCGATGTCCAATTTTTTAGCGATCATTCGCATGGTTTCACCTTTCTTTACTTTATACGTAATATACTTTTTTTGTTGTCCACAAGAAATAGCAATGGTAAAAACGAAAAAAAGAACTACTAATTTAAAATGCTTCATCTAATATATATTTCTACTTTTTGAAAAAATCTAACGCTAACAATTATGTATAGTATAACATAAAATATGCCAGCTTAGTATATTATTCCCACTCAATTGTTGCAGGTGGTTTAGAGCTGATATCATACACCACTCTATTAACACCTTTTACTTTATTGATAATATCGTTTGATGTTTTTTGTAAAAATTCATAAGGTAAATTTACCCAATCTGCGGTCATACCATCAGTACTTTCTACAGCTCGTAAAGCAACCACTTTTTCGTAAGTTCTCTCATCGCCCATAACTCCTACAGAATTAACTGGCAATAACATTGCTCCTGCTTGCCATACATTATCATACAAACCGCTCTCTTTCAATCCGTTTATAAAGATAGCATCAACTTCTTGTAAAATTCTTACTTTTTCTTTTGTGATATCTCCCAAAATTCGAATCCCTAAACCTGGCCCCGGAAATGGGTGTCTACCTAACAATTCTTTATCAATTCCCATAGATGCCCCCACTCTTCTTACCTCATCTTTAAAAATCATTCGTAAAGGTTCTACAATTTTTAACTTCATAAAATCTGGTAAACCTCCAACATTATGGTGACTTTTAATAGTTGCAGATGGCCCTCCATTTACAGAAACAGATTCTATTACATCAGGATAGATAGTTCCTTGTGCCAACCATTTTGCGTCTTCAATTTTATGTGATTCATCATCAAAAACTTCTATAAAAGCTTTTCCTATGGCTTTTCTTTTAGCCTCTGGATCTGTTAATCCTTTTAAAGCATCTAAAAAACGATCTGATGCATCAACACCTTTTACGTTTAAGCCCATTCCTTCGTATTGCTTTAATACATCGGTGAATTCATTCTTACGGAGTAAGCCATTGTTTACAAAAATACAATGCAGGTTTTTACCAATAGCTTTGTTTAACAATACTGCTGCCACGGTAGAATCTACCCCTCCTGAAAGCCCTAAGACTACTTTTTCTGTGCCTACTTTTTCTCTGATTGCTTCAACTGTACTTTCAACAAATGAATCTGGCGTCCAAGTTTGTGCAACACCCGCAATTTTTACTAAAAAGTTTTCTAATAGTTTTTTCCCGTCTGTAGAATGATATACTTCTGGATGAAACTGAATAGCAAATGTTTGTTCTCCTTCAATTTTATAGGCTGCATTTTCAACATCATTTGTACTTGCTAAACGCAAACCGTTGGTAGGTAATTCTTTAATTGTATCTGAATGACTCATCCAAACTTGACTTCCTTTTGTAATATTTTCAAAGAAAATTTCATTTTCTTTTACATAAGATAAGTTTGCTCTCCCGTATTCTCTTGTGTTTGATTGGCCAACCAAACCGCCTGAAAAATGAGCTAAATATTGAGCTCCATAACAAACAGCCAACAAAGGTTTTTTACCTCTAATTTCTGATAAATCTGGATGCGGTGGATCTTCTGAACGAACAGAAGATGGACTCCCAGAAAGGATGACTGCTTTATAGTTTGTTAAATCTTTAGGTGGATTGTTGTAGGGATGAATTTCACAATAAATGTTTAACTCTCTAACTCTACGCGCAATAAGCTGAGTGTATTGCGAACCGAAATCTAATATAAGTACATTGTGTTGTTGCATGTGCAAAAATACTACAAGAATTTAGATTTTTTTACAACTATTTTCATTTTTTTTCGTGTCTCAAAAAAACAAAAATCTAAGTATTTAATTTCTGTTAAAAACGATATACAATGGCATTGATGTTCATCCCAGAACCTACTGAAGCAAAAATAACTACATCTCCTTTTTGAACTTCTTGATTTTTTATCTGCCCTTTTAAAACCAAATCTAATAAAGTAGGTACGGTTGCCACAGAACTGTTACCATATTCATGTATATTCATTGGCATCACTCCTTCTGGAACTTGCTGTTTGAACAATCTGTAAAATCTTTTGATGATTGCCTCATCCATTTTTTCATTTGCTTGATGAATAAAAACCTTTTTAACATCATGAATCTCTACACCACTTTTGTCTAAGGCAGATTTCATGGCATTCGGAACATGATTTAAAGCAAATTCATAAATCTTACGTCCTTGCATTTTGATATACTTTTCATCTTCAGTAGAATCTGTAGCATTTGATTTTCCAAAATACAAATAATAGGCTTCTTCTTTCGAAAAGGTTTGAGTAGCGTGACTTAAAATTCCGATGGCATCATCTTCATTCGCTTCAACAATACAAGCTCCTGCGCCATCACTAAAAATCATAGAATCTCTATCTGTTTTATCTACAACTCTAGACAAGGTTTCTGCTCCAATAACCAATACTTTTTTTGCCATCCCTGACTTTATAAAGGCATGTGCTTGGATAACACCTTCAATCCAACCCGGGCATCCAAATAAAATATCATACGCAACACAATTTGGGTTTTCAATTTTTAAACTGTGTTTAACTCTGGTAGCTAGACTTGGTAAAATATCACTTTGTCCTGCAGGCTTATTAACATCTCCAAAATTATGTGCTAAAATAATGTAATCCAATTCTTCTGGATTTACACCCGAAGACTCAATTGCTTTTTGAGCTGCAAAAAAAGCCAAATCTGAAGTTGAATAGTTGCTAGAAGCATATCTTCTTTCTTCTATCCCTGTAATAGATTTAAACTTTTCAATAATTATTTCATTACTCGTTTCAAATTTAGATCCATCTTCATTTAAAAATTCATGCTCTAAAAAAGCATCATTCCCTTGAATAATTGTTGGAATATAACAACCTGTCCCTGTAATTTTTGAATTAACCATTATAGATTCATTTTTTAACCTTAAACAAAGTAACACTTTTTAAATTGTAAAAATAATATTAGATTATCATTTTATTAATTTTTGTAGATTATATAAAATTGAGAATTCTATTTTATTAAATCTTAATTTTAAAAGACATCTTTTGAATTAATCGTAAAGTTTAAACTTTACTTGCATTACCATAGCAATAGAATTTGCTCGGTCTTTCATGTTTTGAGCAACTTGACCTTTAAAAGAAGCATCTATTGTTGTTTGTAAGTAAAACAACCATTTCTTAAAATGCGCTTTTTTAAAACGAACTTTTTTATTAAAATCTAAATGTTTTTGCAAAACATTGTTCTGATACGAATTTGTCTGAAACAAAATATCTTGCCAAAAATCGGTGATGATCTCTATATGCTTTTCTAAGTGATTTTGTTGCACTATTTCTTCAAAAAAAGGAAGCATTTCTGAATCAGAAATTAACTTTTTATAAAATTCTGTAATGATAAAATGTATATCTTCTCTAGAAGAAATGTCTTGTTGCATTATAAATAAGTGCTATCAAATGAAAAAGGCAATAAAGACAACAACGATGCTGTTTTTACAACTTTACCAACTTCGCCCATAAAATAAATTTCTATAGGTTCTTTTTGGTTTATTTCGTATTCTGATAATGTTTGTCTACAAGCACCACAAGGACCAACGGGTCTATCAACTTTAGTATTGGTAGAACTTGCAGTAATAACCAATTGTTTTACTTTAACTCCTGGATAATCCGAACCCGCTTTCCAGATAGCAACCCTTTCAGCACACATTCCGGATGGATAGGCTGCATTTTCTTGATTACTCCCTAAAATAACTTGATTGTTTTCTAATAACAAGGCTGCTCCAACCTTAAATTTAGAATAGGGCGCATAGGCTTGATTTCGAGCTTCAACCGCTTTATTCATTAGTGTTTGAACATCTGAAGGTAATTCTGAAACATCTTCATAAATAGTTGCAGTAGCTACTACATCAATTTTTTTCATAGTTGTTGTAAACTGGTGTACTAACGAAGATACTAATAATCTTCATAAATCTCCCCTAAATCAAATGATAATGAAAAACGTAAAGTATTTTCTAAAGGATGATTTACATTAGAGGCGTTCATCAAGTAAGATAAATCTAACGAAAAAGCTCTTGCTTTAAATCCGCCACCCATTGTAAAGTACTGTCTATTTCCTTTAATTTCACTTTCGTGATAATATCCAGTTCTTAAAGCAAAGGCGTTGTTATATAAGTATTCTGCTCCTAGGGCATAGGTAAATTCTTTTAATTCTTCGCTAAAGCCTCCTGGCGCATCACCAAAAGATGAAAACATCCCAGACAACCAACCTTTATCTTTATCAGAGTTATCTGGCTGTGGAGTTGGCACTAATAATTTGGTAGTTTCTATGTTGATTCCGATAATATTATAATCATCTAAGATAAAATCAAAACCTCCACCCAATCTCAAGTTTGTCGGGATAAAATCTTCATTTCCTGGAACGTATGATACTTTTGGTCCAATATTAGAAATGTTAAACCCTAGTCGATATCTACCATTAAAGGTTCCGTAATTTTCTTCTGGAGATCTGTAATACCCAGAAACATCTACAGCAAACGAGTTGATTGCTTTGATATTCGGATTTTGAACACTCAGTTTATAATTTGAATGAATATAACGCAACCCAACTCCCATAGAAAAAGTTTCACTTAATTTTAAGGCATAGGCTCCAGAAACCGATAGTTCATTTGGATTTTCAGTTCCAATTGGATTTCCACTAGAATCTGTTAATTCTATTTTACCCAAAGAAAAGTATTTAAAATCTACTGCCCAAGCAGCATTTTCTTTAAACCTATTCACATAAGACAATCCTCCCACAAAAATATCATCAACCAAATTACGCAACCAAGGTGTATAATTGGCTCCAATACTTATTTGATTTGTATTGAATGCGATTTTAGATGGATTGTGAAATAAAGAAAAAGCATCGGATGATGTTGCTACTCCCATATCTCCCATTCCTCCTGCTCTAGCATCTGGTGTTATTAATAAAAAAGGGGCTGCTGTTGTAATTGAATTAGACTGACTTTGAATGGTGTTAACCACCATAAAAAACAAGACTACTATAGGTAATACGTAACTTTTTTTCATTTGATATTCTAGGTTTGGCTGAATCAAGATTAAGACTAAAGTATGACTAATTTTTCATATTTCTCTGAATATTGATTACTAATTGTTGATTTTACTTTTAATTTATATATATAAACTCCCTTTCCTATTCTATTACCAAAGTCATCTAAACCATTCCAATGTATACTTCGAGAAAGGTTTCCAGAAGTTTGTACTGTCTGATTAATTGTTTTGATAATTTTACCAGAAATGGTAAAGAGTTGAACTTGCACTTCTAATGGCTCATTTGGTTTGTTATGATTGAACCAAAACTCTGTGTAATTTACAAACGGATTTGGATAGTTTAATACATTATCTAACACCAATCCGCTATCACTAACAACCATGAAATTTAACGTTGCTTCTGACGAATTATTATATGTGTCCCAAGCTTTTATTTTTATGGTATGATTTCCAACCGATAAATCCCTTAATTGATAGACTACTTTTCCTTTGGTAAAATCATTTAATTCAGTTTCATAATAATCGTTTAACACAATGGGATTTGCCTGATCACCATCTAAAATAGCGACAATCTCATGACCAATAGACGTAATTGAGGTATTGATACCACTTAAATCTGACAAGGAAACGATTAAATTTGGAGAGGTATTGGTGTTTCCTCCTTCAATAAAAGATTCGTCATTCATATAAATTGACAAGTCTGGCCCAACAGTATCACTTGTTGCATTTGGATTGATACCGCCAACAACAACATCAAAATTTGCTCCAGATTTATCTTCATTTGTTGTGGAAGCGTAGAAACTTAATTTTCCTTTTCCATATTCAACTTTGATGTCTTTTGGAACAATAAAATCGAATTTAAAGGCACCATTTGTAACACTTGATTTTCCTCTAAACAATTTACTTTCTCTAGAATCAAAATTCATTTTAATACCAAAATTATCATTGTCTAAGGTGGTCTTATTTATGGGCTTATCAAAAACTGTAGTAGATAATGTACCATTAAAGTTGTTTAACACTTGATTTGAATTATTGGTCACAACTCCTTCAAAACTTACTTTAGACAGCGCTTTTAAAGTATCTAACGATTGTGTAATGCTTAAACCATTCATTTTAGTTATTTGAATGTTTGGTTTTGGAATTGCCAATTTCATTGCAGGGTCTCCTAAATAGTAAATAAAGAATTTCTGAAAGCTTGAGAAACCATTTTTCGCTGCCATTAACGATTCTGAAATCGATAAATCTTCATTATTAAATTGCAGTAAAATTTTCAACAAACGTTCATTAAAATTTTGTCCTGTAGATATAAAAACTTCTCTTGTGGTGGTAATTAAACTGGTTGCTCCACCATTCTTATTCCATAAAACCAACTCTCCTGCCGTTGTTCTCAAAGGGTTGTCAAATCTAGAAAACTCACAGGTTACAGTTATAAACAAGGGTAATGCTTTTTTGTTATTTAAAGATTGTATTTGTGGTACCTCTAAAATTCGCTCACTTGCAAAACCATCTTCACCTCCATGACCAAAATAATCTAGCACTAAAGTTCCTTTTTCTATCGCATTTGTTAACGCTAAATTTACTTGTGGATATCGTTCGCCACCAGAGGAGTTTTCTTGTTTAAAAGCATCTGCATAAATTTTATTGATATTAAAAACAGGTTTGTTTTTTTTGATAGAATCTGCAATTCTCTCTACACCTAATTGCAATGATTCTTCACCTGTTTCATCAATATCATCAGCAACTAATGTGATGGTATTTCTCCAATCTCCAAATGATGAAGTATTGTAATAGCTTAAAATTTTATCTACCACTTCCGTTGCTTGTTGCACAGTTGAAACCGGAATTCTACCAGAAGCAACGTCAATAGTATCTGTTGTTAGCATACTTCCTTCGTTGGAGTCTAACATCACAAAATAATCGTCTGTAACATACGAAGTTGCCAAATTAAAACTCTGAGAAGATTCATAAACAGGAACGATATTTGTATTGCCAGTTATTCTGTCTTTATAATCATAAGAACCGTCACCAAAAAAACAAACATAGTTTAACTTTCTTGTAGGGTTGGTGTTTGTAGTATACACCCGTTTGATAAAATCTCTTATCGCTGTAATGTCTGGAGATCCTGAGCCAAACTCGTTATAAATCTCTGAAACCTTTACCACTTTGGTTGTTAACCCAGAATTATTTTGATGATAGTCTGCCAAACGTTGCGCTTGAGAAAAAAGGGTTTCGTTGGTAATTACAATATAATTAACATCTTTTAATGCATGTAAATTTTGGTTGCTTATCAATGAGTTACTTTCAACTTCTGGGGTAAAATAATCAGATTGATTGAGTGCAATATATTCTCTTAATATTCCTCCATTTGATTTGAATGTAAAACTGCTACCACTCGATGCATTTGATATTCTCTTAGGATTGACGAAATCTGTAACTTCCCAAAGCTCAGAAACATTTGTTGCGTTTTGGATTTGATACTCTACAATTCCGTTCGTTTTAAAAGCTTCAAAACTTCGAAAAGAAAATTGTTTTCCTTCAGCTATCAATTGTTTCTTGCCCACAATTTCTATATAATCTAAATAGGCTTTTGCTCCAGGATTTCCATTGTTATTATAGCTAATAGAAACATCTATACTTGAAGTGTTTACAGTACTGTTTGAAGAATTAAAATTAGGCCAACCCAAAGTTAATGAACCATTGGTAACGGCAGGATAACTAATAGAAAAGGCGTTTTGATTATTCACTTTTACTTCCATGGTTGATGAAAGTGCCGAAATTGCAGCACCACCCACTGTTACTTTTATGGGAGAATTTACAGCAATAGGGCTAAAGTCTAATCTAAAACTCTGAACATTCTCTACGCTAAAATCTTCGCCAAACCATTGAGTTCCTACTGCAAACAAATTTCTAGTCTCTTTTTCGTAAAAAACAAAATCATCAAACGTATTAATGGTTTTTGTAGCTGAGCCTGTTACGTCTGGGATTGCTGAAATTCTTTTCCCGTTTGATTGAGCAATGGTTAAAAAATAATAGGCTTTGTCTGAAAAAATATTTTGACGGTGTTTTGCTGTTTCTAAATTTGGATTCAACACCCAATCATGTGGTCCTTTAGCATAAAACAGAATAAAATCATCAGCGTTAAAAACACCATCCACTTCACCTTCTACATATATGGCGTTTTCTTGCAAATCAGCATATCTAAAATCGCTGTTTTTTTGAGGCAACATTGCACCTCCATTTCCGTAAATTCGAATATTTTTAGGATTAATTTCGGCAGTATTAATCCCCATTCTTTGTAGTAACGAGGCATCAATCTTAAAAACACCAGTTGTGTCCACAGAAAACTTATACCATTTTCCGTTTGATAGCACAGAATTTGCAGTTTGCGAAAAACTTATGGCACTTAAACCTATAAGCAATACAAAAAGGAGTTTTGTTTTTCTCATTTCTTAATCAAAATAACGCTGTATCTACTACGATATTTTAAGCCTATGCAAGAATACTTATAATAAAGCTAAAAAACAATCGTTTATAATTTGAATAAATAGTATGGCCTTTAAAAAAAGTTAATTATCTTGGTAGAAAACATAATTATTGTAAATTGCAAGGCTTAATAAAAACCCTTAAATAAATTTAAATAAGATACATGAAAAACTTATTAAAATTTTCTTTATTAGTAATTGTTAGTTTAACTCTTACTCATTGTAAATCTAAATCGCGCGGTGGTAATACTTCCACTTTAACTGGTTGGGAATTTAACAACCCAAATTACGGAAACTATATTAAAGGAAAATCCTTTGAAGGCTCAAAACCACCAAGTGGAATGGTAGCCATAGAAGGTGGTACTTTTACTATGGGACGCGTACAAGATGATGTCATGTATGACTGGAATACAACTCCAAATAATATGCACATTCGTTCATTTTTTATGGATGAAGCAGAAGTAACAAACTCAGAATACTTATTGTTTGTTCAATATACCAAAGATGTATTTCCTCCAGAAGACCCAAAATTTAAACACATTTACACTTCTGTTTTACCAGACACCTTGGTTTGGAGAAAAGGATTAGGGAACACAGCTTTACTTTCAGAAAATTATTTACGTCATCCTGCCTATGCAGATTATCCTGTAGTTGGCGTTAGTTGGTTACAAGCAAATCAATATTGTAAATGGAGAACAAATGCAGTGAATTTAAAAATTTTAATGGATAAAGGTGTAATTAACAACATCTGGAAAATGGATTCAATTGCCTTCAAAGGAAAAGATGTTTTTGACACAGAAGTGTATTTAGAAAAACCGTATGCATTATTTGATGGTGATTCTACGATCTACAAAAAAGGATTGCCAGTTCCTAGAAAAAAAGGACAGCCAAGACCAACTAAAGGAAGTTTTACAGGTAGACATATCACTTCTTCTGATGGTATTTTAGCACAGAAATTTCGCTTACCTACTGAAGCTGAATGGGAATATGCAGCTAAAGCTAATATAGAAAATAGAGAATACAACAATATTAGAGGTAGAAAAAAATATACTTGGGCAGGAAAATACACTAGAGCTAAATCTAAAAGATACAAAGGAGACCAATTAGCCAACTTTAAACAAGCTAAAGGAAACTATAGCGGAATTGCTGGTTGGAGTAGCGATGGCTCAGACATTCCTATTAAAGTAAAATCATATCCACCAAATGCTTTTGGTTTATATGACATGTCTGGTAACGTAGCAGAATGGGTTGCTGATGTTTACAGACCAAATATTGACACAGAAGCTAATGATTTGAACTATTTTAGAGGAAACATTTTTTCTAAAAAAGTGATTGGTAAGGATGGTAAAGTTGTAATTGTTGATGAAAATTCTATTCAGTATGATACATTACCTAACGGAAAAGTAATCCCGTTATATTTACCAGGAACTATAAAATCAACTCCTGTTACCAAAAACGATACCTATTTAAGAAGAAATTATACAAAAGGGGACAACTCTAATTTAGGAGACGGAGATTTAAATTCATCAAGGTTTTTTCAATCGGACTCTAATAACAATCCATCAATGTATAACTCTCCAAAAGCAATTAAAATTGAAAGAGATAGCTTAGGAAACATTGTCACTAAATACGATTCTAAATTTAGATCTACATTAATTAGTGATAACACAAGAGTTTACAAAGGGGCTTCTTGGAGCGATAGAGAATATTGGCTAGATCCTGCTCAAAGAAGGTATTTACCAGAATACATGTCTACTAATTTTATTGGTTTCAGATGTGTAACAGATAGAATTGGTCCGATGACATACAAGAAAAAAACAGCTAGAAACCCTAGTAGATAGTTTTTTCTTTTAATAAATAATACTGCCTCATTGTATCAATATTACAATGAGGTTTTTTATATTTAAAAAATGAATATCGAAACATTATATAAGATTTATTCTCAACATTATCGTGTTGATACAGATTCTAGAAAAATTAGGAAAAACACCCTTTATTTTGCTTTGAAAGGAGAAAATTTTAATGGGAATGTTTTTGCAGAAGAAGCCATCTCAAAAGGCGCCTTATTTAGCATTGTTGATGAAAAAGAATATGCAACAAAAGATAGTATTATTTTAGTAGATAATGTCCTTGAAACTCTACAATTGCTAGCCATTTATCACAGAAAAAAACTGAATGTTCCTATTCTTAGTCTTACGGGTAGTAATGGTAAAACAACCACTAAAGAATTGATCAATGCCATCTTAGAAACCCAATATAGAACCACGGCTACAACCGGAAACTTAAACAATCATATTGGAGTTCCTTTAACCCTTCTTTCAATGACACCACAAACGGAAATTGGCATTGTAGAAATGGGCGCAAATCATCATAAAGAAATTGAGTTCTTATGTTCTATTGCGAATCCTGATTTTGGGTATATCACCAATTTTGGAAAAGCGCATTTAGAAGGTTTCGGTAGCGTTGAAGGAGTTATTGAAGCAAAATCTGAATTGTATACTTATCTTAAAAGGAATGATAAAACTGTTTTTGTAAACACTAGTGATAAAATTCAAGTTGAAAAAACATCAGGAATGAATGTTATTCCACTCAGTAATTCTGTGGAGTTTGTGGAAGCAAATCCGTTTGTAAAAATTCAATTTAAAAATGAACGCATACAAACACATTTAATTGGTAATTACAACTTTAGTAATATTGCTGCAGCAATTACCATTGGAGAACACTTTAACATCTCTTTAGAAAATATAAAAAACGCATTAGAGAATTACAAACCCACCAATAATAGATCTCAAATACTCAAAACAAAAAACAACAATACCATTATTTTAGATGCCTATAATGCAAATCCAACCAGCATGAAAGCTGCTTTAGATAATTTTAGTTCACTAAAATCGGATGCTAAAATTGCTATTTTGGGTGACATGTTTGAACTAGGAAAAGAAAGCAAGGAAGAACATCAATTTATTTGTGATTACTGTAAAAAACTAGGTTTAAAAAATGTTTTTTTGGTTGGTCAATTGTTTAATCAAACAACAACAGATTTTACCAAATTCAAATCTTTTGAATTAGTACAGGACTACTTGCAAAATACAGATTTTCAGAATCATCACCTATTAATTAAAGGCTCAAGAGGAATGGCTTTAGAGAGAGCATTGGGTTTTATAAATTGATTTTTATCAAATCTAAAACTGTCATTTCGAGTGAAATGGAGGGGAACGAAATGAAATCGAGAAATCTCTAAGTATATAGCCTGGTAATGATGAGATTCCTGCCGAAGTTTATCTTGAGCGGTGTCAAAAGGCAGGAATGACGATACCTGTTAAGCATCGTCATTACGAGGAGGTTTCGACGAAGTAATCTTATAGATAAAAGTTAAGAGAGAGATTAAATTA
>JALQYN010000084.1 GCA_023254055.1 Polaribacter sp. | reverse complement strand
CTTTTAAGTATGATATGTTAAAAGATACCTTGAAATGGAAAGGGCTAAATCCCAAGAATTATACCCCACTTTTAACAGCGATGTGTAGGAATTATATCAATAATATCCCACAACCAAAGAGTAAGTCTAATCGTATTGGTTAGGCTTTATTGTCTAATACCAATTTACAATCATTAAATATTGCAATAATTTAATTAAAAATATTTTGTAAATTGTGTTAGTAGTAACTTTTCGTAACATTATGCTATAATATCTAAAAAAATAAAGGTTTTATTATGGCTAAACTTCAAATTGATGTAACTACAAATGGAATTACAAAAGCCGAAAAAGAAATAAAATCACTCGATAAAGAAGTAAATAAGTTATCTAAAAGCACAGATAGCAATGTAAGTTCAAATAATAAACTCGGTTTGAGTATGGGAAAACTTACTGGAACTGTTGCAGGTGCTATTACTGCTATATCTGCTTTAAACTTAGCCTATGAGAAAATATTAAAAAATGGTATTCAATATCAATCATTAATAGAAAATCAATTAACAGGATTAACCGCTTCTCCTAATAATCCTCCAGGATTAGAACGCAAATCTAAAATCACACTTTTTATACCTTCTTCTTTTAAACTCTCAAAGGCTTTTTTTACTTCTGACGAGGCTTTTTCACTGAATCTTGTTAAAACAATATAACCCGTTTCACTATCTATTTTTTTGTAAAAAGGAACAGGGTTTACTTCAATTTTTTCTCTTTTTAAATTGAATTGCAATTTTTTCCCGTTTCGAAGAACTTCTATAGAAATCGGGCTCTCGGGCGTTCCGAGTAACAAACTAGAGCTGTCTTCTTTTTCTAATTCTTCTAAAACTTGATTGTCAATTTTTACAATAAGATCCCCAGATTTTAAACCTGCTTTATCAGCAGCATATCCTTTATAAACACTAACAATCATAGGGTTTTTGTCGCTATAATTTATAGAGGCTCCTATACCTCCATATTCTCCTTCTCTTCTAATTTTTGCAGCTTCTACATCTTGTTCATTAAAATAATTGGTATAAGGGTCTAAATCTTTTAAGGTGTTTTTTAAAGCTCTTGTTGTGATCTCTGCTGGGTTAATTTCATTCACGTAATACATATTCAGTTCTTTGAACAATGTCGTGTAAATCTCAATCTGTTTTGCTACTTCAAAAAATTTGGATTGGAATGAAAACGAAACAAAAACAATTGCAATAAGCAACGCTACAATCGTTTTATTTTTGATGTTTTTCTTCATCTGATTTCTGTTTTATTTGTGCTATAAAAGCATTTAAAAGCTGATTCATTTTTAAATCAATTTCTGCATACGTACATTTTTCTTTACCAATGTAAGAAATCATATACACATAAGGCTTATCGATTGTTTCGTAAACTATCTGTTTTTGTTTGCGATAAGTTTCTCTCAACAATCTTTTAATTCGATTTCTATCAACGGCTTTTTTAAAATTTCTTTTAGGAACAGAAACGCCAACTTGTGCAGGATATTTTGATGCATGCTCTATTTGTAAATAGACAAGTCTTAAAGGAAAGCTCTTTACCGATTTTCCTTCTTTATATAAATTTCCAATGAGGGTTTTGCTTTTTAAACGCTCTTGCTTTCCTAAAGTTTGCTTCATTATTACAAACTTACACAAAAGAGTTGCTTTTTTAAGTAAAATTTAGTCGATTCTTACCAGAGGCCTTGTTAAACATGTTGGTCCGCCGCCACCTTTTACACTTATTTCGTTTCCCTTATACGTTGTTACTTTGCACCCCGCTCTTTGTAATAGGCTTTTTGTAATTGGATTTCCTTCTACCATAACACAATTTCTTGGAGATATTGCCAATACATTACATCCCATAGATTCAAATTCTGATTCAGGAACTTCTATCAACTGAAAACCTCTTTTTAACAATTCGTTTCTAAATTTTATCGGCATTAAAGGTGAATAAACAACTGCTAAATCTTTATCAACTGGACTTAAAATTGACATTAAATGAAAGACATCTTCCTTGCCTTTATAATGTGGTAATTCTGCAACAAGCACATCAACTCCTTTTGGTTCTAACAACTCTTTTAATTGTTTGATTCCCTCTTCATTGGTTCTATAGGTGTGCCCAACAGCCAATGTTTTTTTGTCTAACCAAGCAACATCTCCTCCTTCTAAAGTTCCAGGTGATTGTATCACTCCTAAAATCGGAATGTTTTTTTGTTGATACGCTTTTAATTGAGCCTTTGGTTCATTAATTCTACCTGCTTTTCCCATATTACAGATGATGATGCCAAAATCTGTAGCGATAGAAGCATCTCTGCAATAAATTGAATCCATTTTTACATTTTCATCTAAAGGAAAATGATGCACTTTAACCTGATTCTTAGTAAAAATTGCTTCAAAATTTTGATATTCTTTCAAGGCTCCTTGTAAATCTGGTTTCGATAGATAATTCAATTCTTTCCATTGATTTTCTACTATTTTTTCTGATTGAAAAGCGTCTTTTGCAGATTTAATGTAAACTGATTCTAGCTTTAAATATTCTGAATGTTGTGTTTTGCTCATTTGTTTTTTGTTTTATTCCATTGCATCAGTGCATAAAACGGTATACCAAGCAATAATAGTAAAAAACCATAAAAAACAACATCTGCACCAGAGCCATAAATTGCCCAAACCGAATATGAAAATCCCAATAGCCCCAAAACAAAGGTTTTAATCTTGCTATTCAAATGAATTTTTCTTTCTATCAAAATAATAATGTAAGCAGCAGAAACAAATAAATAAGGGACTAAGCACGTTAAGACGGTTAGATTTACAATAAATGTAAATTGATCTACCAGCCCTTCTGTAAAATTCATTAGCATTACCATTGAACTTAACAAACTTCCGATAATTAAGCCTAAAATTGGAGCTCCGTTTTTATTTTCTTTTTTAAATATTCTTGGAAACATTTTGTCTTTTGCTGCCGCCATCGGAATTTGAGCAACAATTAAAATCCATCCATTTAAAGCACCTATTCCAGAAATTGCTGCGCCTGCAGCAACAAAATAACCGGTATATTCTCCTCCTATAATTTTTCCTGCTTCTGCAAATGGAGCAGCTGATTTTTGTAAAATATCCGTTGGTAAAACTCCGAATAAAACAATGGTTCCAAAAATATAAACACAGGTAGTTATAATGGTTCCTAACATGGTGGCTTTCGAAACATTTTTTTCAGGGTTTTCAACATTTTCTGCAGGAATACTTGCGCATTCAATCCCTAAAAACGCATACAATGTTAAGGCAGCAACAACTGGGAATGTTGCAAAATTGCTATTCCCTGTTAAATTAAAATCTGGAAAATTATCTAAACTGAAAAAGAATCCACCTATGAGAATTATAAAAACCAATGGCAACAGTTTTAAAACTGTAGTTACCACTTGCACTTTACCAGAAGTTTTTACTCCTTTTGAATTGATCCATGTAAAAAACCAAATCATGCCTAAACCAATGGCAACAGCTAAAACCGAATTGGTTTCTAAAATTGGAAAGAAAAAACTCAAAGCACCAATAATTGCTATGGCAATGGCTGCATTGCTTATCCAAACAGAAATCCAATATCCCCAAGCCACTAAAAAACCAATAAAATCTCCAAAACCTTCTTTAGAATAGGTATAAGGACCACCACTTTTATTGACAATAATCTTACTAAGATTGCTAAATATTTTGGCTAATATGATTGCGCCTGTAGCTGTAAACAACCATCCTAATAAACTAATACTACCATATTTTGCAAGTGATGCAGGTAACAGAAAGATTCCTGCTCCAATCATATTTCCAACAACTAATGAGGTCGTAGTTATTAATCCTATTTTTTTCTGATCAGCACTCATATTTTATGTATTTTTAGATGCAATTCTCGAAGATACAATTATTTAATCAACAACAAATGAAGTTTCATATTCACCCAGATATTAAAAAAGCAGAAACATTACCCGCGTCATTTTATAAAGATCCTGCTGTTTTTGAAATGCTAAAAGATCGTGTTTTTTTAAAAACTTGGCAATGGGTAGGAGATAAAAACTTAGTGCCTTTTGCACAATCTGTACATCCTTTTGTGCTATTAGATGGGTATTTAACAGAACCTTTAATGTTGACAAAAAACAACAATGAAGAAATAAATTGCTTAACAAATGTGTGTACACATAGAGGGAATTTAGTTGCTTTAAACCCTGGTAAATCTAGAAAATTAACCTGTTTTTATCACGGTAGACGGTTTAACTTAAACGGAGAGTTTGAGCATATGCCTGAGTTTGAACAAACAGAAGGTTTTCCAAGACCCTGTGACAACCTCCACAAGTTTCCATTAAAAAAATGGGGGCCCTTTTTATTTGCAGGGTTAAATCCAAGTTTTGATTTTCAGCAAGTACTTGATAGAATGAACGAACGAGTTGGTTTTTTACCTTTAAATGAATTTACATTAGATTCTTCGCTTTCAAAAGAATATTTAGTTCATGCAAACTGGGCTTTGTATTGCGATAATTATCTAGAAGGTTTTCATGTGCCTTTTGTGCATCCTGAATTAAATGATGTCTTAGATTACGGAAGTTATAAAACAGAAATTTACAAGCATTGCAACTTACAAATTGGGTATACAGATGATGCTACTGAAGTTTTTGATTTGCCTAAAAACCATATTGATTATGGTAAAAATGTTGCTGCATATTATTATTGGGTTTTTCCAAACATGATGTTTAATTTTTATCCTTGGGGAGTGTCTATAAATATTGTAAAACCATTAGATGTAAACAGAACCAAAGTATCATTTATCTCTTATGTGTATGACGCTAGCAAATTAAACAAAGGCGCTAGTGGAGATATTGACAAAGTACAAAGAGAAGATGAATTTGTTGTAGAAAATGTGCAAAAAGGAGTGAATTCATCTTTTTATAAAGCAGGTCGTTTTTCTCCAACAAGAGAACAAGGTGTACATCACTTTCATAGATTGTTAGCAGAATTTTTAACGGACTAAAAAGTTCATTTATTCCATATGTATATCAGAAGTAATATTTACTTTTGGTACTTCAAATTTTAAATTACAATGAAACCAGATTTATTTCAAGCTCCAGATTATTATCAGTTAGATGATTTATTAACCGAAGAGCATAAATTAGTTAGAGACGCAGCAAGAGAATGGGTAAAAAGAGAAGTTTCTCCCATCATAGAAGAATATGCTCAAAAAGCAGAATTCCCAACTCAAATTATTAATGGATTGGCAGAAATTGGTGCTTTTGGTCCGTATATTCCAGAAGAATATGGAGGTGCTGGATTAGATCAAATTTCTTATGGACTCATCATGCAAGAAATTGAGCGTGGAGATTCTGGTGTACGTTCTACTGCTTCTGTACAATCATCATTAGTAATGTATCCTATTTGGAAATACGGAAACGAAGAACAACGTCAAAAATACCTACCAAAATTAGCTTCTGGTGAATGGATTGGTTGTTTTGGATTGACAGAACCAAATCACGGTTCAAATCCAGGTGGAATGGAAACCAAATTTAAAGATATGGGAGACCATTATTTATTAAATGGTGCCAAAATGTGGATTTCGAATGCACCTTTTGCACAAGTTGCTGTGGTTTGGGCAAAAGATGAAAATGGAAGAATTCATGGTTTACTTGTAGAACGTGGAATGGAAGGTTTTTCTACGCCAGAAACACATAATAAATGGTCGTTAAGAGCTTCTGCAACTGGAGAATTAATTTTTGACAATGTAAAAGTTCCTAAAGAAAACTTATTGCCAAATAAATCTGGACTTGGGGCGCCGTTAGGTTGTTTAGATTCTGCTCGTTATGGAATTGCTTGGGGCGCTATTGGTGCCGCTATGGATTGTTATGATACCGCATTACGCTATTCTAAAGAGCGTATTCAATTTGGAAAACCAATTGGACAGTTTCAATTACAACAAAAGAAATTAGCAGAAATGATTACTGAAATTACCAAAGCGCAATTACTAACTTGGCGTTTAGGGGTTTTACGTAACGAAGGAAGAGCAACCTCTGCTCAAATTTCTATGGCAAAACGAAATAATGTAGATATGGCAATTAACATTGCTAGAGAAGCAAGGCAAATGTTAGGCGGAATGGGAATTACTGGTGAGTATTCTATCATGCGTCATTCTATGAACTTAGAAAGTGTAATTACCTATGAAGGAACACATGATATTCATTTACTAATTACTGGTTTAGACATTACTGGATTAAACGCTTTTAAGTAAGAGTTAAAAGTTCTTTTGGTAGCCTCTCTATGTATAATAAAAAAGAGCATCAACAATTGTTAATGCTCTTTTTTATGCTTTTAATACACTCTTAAATCTCCGTATTTAATAACTCTCCTGTTAATTGCAGCAATTCTAATTCAATTAGCTTAGCATCATATTTTGTGTTATTATATGCTGTTTTACTGTTGATTAAGTTAATTTGAGCTTGTCTAAATTCTATAGAGGTTACTTGACCTAAATTGTATCTTTCTTTGGTTCTGTCAAAGTTATTTTGGCTAGAAGTAACATTTTTCTCTTGCGCTTTTAAAACAAATAATTTGTTGTTATACATAGACCACGTATTTTTCAAATTATTTTCTAATGTTTCATTTTGTTGCTGTAATAGAATTTGCTGATTATCATAGGCAATTTTAGAGTTTGCAACTCTTGTTTTTGTGTTTCCTCCATCAAAAATATTCCAAGTAAGGTTCAAACCTGCATTTAACCCATTAGAGTTTGATTGTGCTAAAAAAGATGTTGCCGGATTTTGACTTTTATTCCAACCATAAGATGTTGTCAGACCTATTCTCGGTAAATAACTTGCTTTGTTTATTTTGATATTAAACTCACTTATTGCAAGGTTTTTTTCTGTCTTTTTTAATAGCACATTGTTTGCTTTTACCTTATTTAACAGCTCATCAAAACTTACTAATTTATTAAAGGTAACCTCTGTTTCTACATCGTATGTGATTTCTTTTTGCTGTCCTAGCACAATGTTTAAGCTTCTTTTAGCATTTAAATATTGTTGCTTAGAATTGATAAACGCAATACTATCATTATTTACATCTACTTCTGCATTCAATAATTCTAGTTTGGTTGATTGTCCATATTGATGTTTGTATTTTGCTCTTTCTAAACGTTGCTTAGAGATGT
>JALQYN010000019.1 GCA_023254055.1 Polaribacter sp. | reverse complement strand
GTGATATGAACACGAGATCCAGCCTCATCTAATGCATCAATTGCTTTGTCCGGTAAATGTCTATCTGTTAAATAACGAGCAGTTAAAGTTACACAAGCCTTAATTGCTTCAGGAGTATAAGTAACATTGTGATGATCTTCGTATTTGGATTTAATGTTTGTTAAAATTTGTAATGATTCTTCCTGTGTTGCAGGCTCAATAATTACTTTTTGGAAACGACGTTCTAAAGCTCCGTCTTTTTCGATATGCTGACGGAATTCATCTAAAGTTGTTGCTCCAATACATTGAATTTCTCCACGTGCTAAAGCTGGCTTTAACATGTTAGATGCATCTAATGATCCAGTAGCTCCGCCTGCACCAACAATGGTATGAATTTCATCAATAAATAAAATGATATCTTCATTTTTTTCTAATTCATTCATCAAGGCTTTCATACGTTCTTCAAACTGACCTCTGTATTTTGTACCAGCAACTAAGCTTGCAAGGTCTAAAGAAACAATACGCTTATCAAATAATATTCTTGACACTTTTCTGTTAACAATACGTAATGCTAAACCTTCTGCAATTGCAGATTTACCAACACCTGGTTCTCCAATTAACATTGGGTTGTTTTTCTTTCTTCTACTAAGTATTTGAGAAACACGTTCTATTTCTTTTTGTCTTCCTACAACAGGATCTAATTTATTAGCTTCTGCCAAAGCGGTTAAATCTCTTCCAAAATTATCTAAAACAGGTGTTTTAGATTTTTTTACTGGTGTAGCTCCTTTTTGAGGTTGTTGCCCATAAGGGTTTGATTTTTCTTGATCAAACTCATCATCAGAAGGAGTTTCTGCAATTGGATCTATTGACAACTCAGACTCATCAGTATGTAATTGTTTATAGAAAGCTTTAGCCTGATCATAATCAATATACATTTTGTTTAACAACTTTGTTGTTGGGTCATTCTCGTTTCTTAAAATACACAACAATAAATGTGCAGTGTCTATAGAATCACTTTGATATAGTTTTGCTTCTAAAAAAGTAGTTTTTAACGCTTTTTCTGCTTGCCTTGTCAAATGCAGGCTTTTTTTCTTCTCTCCCGCATCAGTAAAACTGATTGCAGCAGGGTTTAATTTTTCAATTTTTTTACGCATCAAATCTAAATCAACATCAAAAGCAGTCATTATGTCAATTGCTTTACCTTCTCCTTTTCTGATTAAGCCTAATAATAAATGTTCTGTGCCAATAAAATCATGTCCTAAACGTAAAGCTTCATCTTTACTAAAGGTGATTACATCTCTTACTCTTGGTGAAAAATTATCGTCCATATAATTGTATATCTATTTGTAAATTTAGTAGATTTTTTATGAAAAAATTACAAAAAAAGTGCCAGTTTAAAATTTTTGTCAAATTGGCTTTTAAAAATCGGCTAGAAATACTTGAAAATCAGCCCGATAAACCTTGTTGAAAAATATTAAAAAATGTTGATAACTCTAGGTAGTCAGACAGTGTTTTTTTTTGAGTAAAAAGGTAAAAAATTGTATCTTGCTCGTTTAAGAAATTAGTATAAAAATTAATACATAAATATATATGACAGACGGAGAAAAATTGATCCCGATTAATATTGAGGAACAAATGAAATCTGCGTACATTGATTATTCAATGTCGGTTATTGTTTCAAGAGCATTACCAGATGTAAGAGATGGGTTAAAACCAGTACATAGAAGGGTATTGTATGGAATGCATGAATTAGGTATAAAAGCTACTGGTTCTTATAAGAAGTCAGCAAGAATTGTTGGAGAAGTATTAGGAAAGTATCATCCACATGGAGATACTTCTGTATACGATTCAATGGTGCGTATGGCTCAGAGCTGGAGTCAACGCTATATGATGGTTGATGGACAAGGGAACTTTGGTTCTGTTGATGGTGATAGCCCAGCAGCAATGCGTTATACAGAGGTTAGGATGCAGAAAATTTCTGAAGACATGTTGTCTGATATAGATAAAGATACTGTTGATCATCGTTTAAACTTTGATGATACCTTACAAGAACCAACAGTTTTACCAACTAGAATTCCCAATTTATTGGTAAATGGTGCATCTGGAATTGCAGTAGGAATGGCCACAAACATGGCGCCTCATAATTTAACAGAAGTTGTAAACGGTACATTAGCTTATATAGAAAATAGAGATATTGAAATTGATGAGTTAATGAAGCATATAAAGGCCCCAGATTTTCCAACAGGTGGAATTATTTATGGCTATGAAGGAGTTAAAGATGCTTTTCATACCGGTCGTGGGCGAATTGTAATGCGTGCAAAAGCGATTATTGAAGAAGTTAAAGGTCGTGAGTGTATTATTGTTACTGAAATACCATATCAAGTTAATAAAGCAGAAATGATTAAAAAAACTGCTGAATTAGTGAATGATAAAAAATTAGAAGGGATTGCAAATATTAGAGATGAATCTGATAGAAACGGGATGCGTATTGTGTATGTTTTAAAACGTGATGCAATTCCGAATATTATTTTAAATAAGTTATACAAATACACTGCTTTACAAACTTCTTTTAGTGTAAATAATATTGCATTGGTTAATGGTAGACCAGAGCAATTAAACTTGAAACAATTAATCCATTATTTTGTAGAACATAGGCACGAAGTTGTTGTTCGTAGAACAAAATATGAATTAGCAAAAGCAGAAGCTAGAGCACATATTTTAGAAGGGTTAATTATTGCCTCGGATAATATAGACGAAGTAATTAAAATTATTAGAGCTTCTAATAATGCTGATGATGCTCGTGAAGCTTTAATTGCTCGTTTTGAATTGACAGAGATTCAAGCAAAAGCAATTGTTGAAATGCGATTACGTCAACTTACAGGTTTAGAGCAAGATAAATTGCGCGCTGAGTTTGAGGAAATTATGAAAACGATTTCTGATTTAAAGGATATTTTAGAAAATGAAGTAAGACGTTATCAAATTATTACAGATGAATTGATTGCTGTGAGAGATAAGTATGGTGACGAACGTCGTTCTCGTATAGAATATGCGGGTGGAGATATGAGTATTGAAGATATGATTCCAGATACGCAAGTTGTAGTAACAATTTCTAATGCTGGGTATTTAAAACGTACAAATTTAGACGAATATAAAGTTCAGAATAGAGGAGGAAGAGGGCAAAAAGGAGCAACGACTCGTAATGAGGATTTCTTAGAACATTTATTTGTGGGTACAAACCATCAATACATGTTATTCTTTACTCAAAAAGGAAAAGTATTCTGGATGCGCGTATATGAAATTCCTGAAGGAGGTAAAAACACCAAAGGAAGAGCAATGCAAAACTTAATCAATATAGAACAAGACGATAAAGTAAAAGCATTCTTAGTAACTCAAGATTTAAAAGACGAAGAATACATCAATAATAATTATGTAATTATGGCCACTAAAAAAGGTCAGGTTAAGAAAACGTCTTTAGAGCAATATTCTCGTCCAAGAACAAATGGTATCAATGCAATAACCATTAAAGAAGGAGATGAGCTGTTAGAAGCAAAATTGACAAACGGAGAAAGCCAAGTAATGTTGGCCTTAAAATCTGGTAAAGCAATTCGTTTTGAAGAAAGCAAAACACGCCCTATGGGAAGAACGGCTTCTGGAGTTAGAGGAATCACACTTCAGAGTAAAAATGATGAAGTTATTGGAATGGTTGCAGTAAACGATGATGAGAGTAATATTCTAGTAGTTTCTGAAAAAGGATATGGAAAAAGATCTCATTTGGAAGACTACAGAATTACCAATAGAGGAGGAAAAGGTGTGAAAACTTTGAATATTACCGAAAAAACAGGAAATTTGGTGGCTATTAAGAATGTTACAGACGAAGATGATTTAATGATCATTAACAAATCTGGTATCACAATTAGAATGGCTGTTTCTGATTTAAGAGTAATGGGAAGAGCAACTCAAGGTGTTCGATTAATAAATATTAAAGATTCTGATAGCATTGCTGCTGTAGCAAAAGTACAGCATGAAGAAGAAGAGGAAATAGACGAAAATGAAACTGGCACAGAAGTTGACAATTCAGCAACAGAAAGCCAAGAATAAAAAAAGGACGATTAAAATTATTTTAGAATGAAAAGACAAATAGTATTAGTAGTGTTAGGGTTGTTTACAATAACAGCTTTTGCACAAAAAGACGAGTTGAAAACCGCAGAGAAGGCAATTAAAAAGCAAGATTTTGCTACTGCTGTATCAGCAATAAACTCAGCTGAAGGATTAATTGCCAATGCAGATGCTAAAACAAAATCTAAATTTTATTTTTTAAAAGGGCAAGCTTTTGGAGGTAATAAAGAGTATGAAAAAGCGGCAAAAGCTTATAACGATTTATTTGCTTTCGAAAAATCGACAGGAAAAGAACGTTATTCAAAAGATGCAATTCCATTGTTAAATACGTTGAAAGATGAAGTAAATAAAAATGGATTTGCTCTTTACGAAGCAAAAAATTACAAAGAAGCCGCAAAAGCATTTTATGTAAGATACACTTTAGATAAAAAGGACACCTTGTTTTTATCTAATGCTGCACAACTGGCATTACAATCTCAAGATTTTGATACAGCTTATGATTATTATAGCCAACTAAAAGATTTAGGATATACAGGAATTAAAGAGATTTATGGAGCGATTGATAAAGCGTCTAATAAAAAAGTCACATTCAATTCTAAAGAAGAAATGAATTTAATGATGAAATCTGGTAAATACATCAATAATTCTATTACAAATTCTCCTTCAAAAAGAAATGATATTTTAAAGAATTTGGTAACCATCTTAACAAAACAAGAAAAAAATACTGAAGCAATCACTCTTGTTCAGCAATTACGTAAACAAGAACCAGACAATTTACAATTGTTGTTAACAGAGGCTTATATCTACAATGATTTAAAGCAGCCTAAAAAGTTTGAAGCTTTGATGAAAGAAGCTACAGATAAAGACCCAACGAACCCAGATTTATATTACAATATTGGAATTGTAAATTATAATGAAAAGAATATTGAGCAAGCTGAAAAATATTTTGCAAAAGCATTAGAAATTAAACCAGATTACCCTAAAGCAAACTGGATGTTGGCAAATACACTTATACTAAAAGATGGAGATTTAGTGAAAAAAATGAATGATTTACCAATGTCAGACACAAAAAATTATGCGAAGTATGAAGTTGAACGTAAAAATTTGTTTAATAAAATATTACCAATTTTAATCAAGGCTGATAAAGAAGAAAGAAGCGCAGCTTCTGTACGTTTATTGATTGGGATTTATGAGCAATTAGAAATGTCTGATAAAGCTACCGAGTTAAGAAAGGTGTTAGAAACGTTAGAGTAATTTTTTCAACTATAAAAAAAAACCGAAACAATTTTGTTTCGGTTTTTTTTATGCTAAATAATCTTCTTAATAACTCTAAGTTTATGTGTATGTCGTTTAGAATCAACATTATAAATTCCACTATGATCTAATCGGTCTATCCTAACTTTTCCAAATGCATGAATGATGTAATTGTCTTTCATAATGATGCCAACATGGGTAATAATACCTTCATTATCATCAAAGAAAGCCAAATCTCCAGGCTCACTTTCTTCAATAAAACTTAATACTTCTCCTTGTGTTGCTTGCTCTTTAGCTTGCCTAAATAATTGGTGTCCACAAAGTTTATAAACTAGTTGTGTAAACCCAGAACTATCAATACCAAACGGAGTTTTTCCTCCCCAAAAATGTGGTGTATTTAAAAATAAAAAAGCTGTTTTTATAAGGTATGCTTTGTCTAGTTTTTTATTGATAATTGAACCTTCATATGAGTATGTTTTAGTACCAATATAAGCTTTTTTATTGCTAAAAAAAGGCAAAGTTGCACCAATTGGTATGGTAGATAAACTTCCGTTTTCTTCCGTAAGAAAATCTATAAGCTCACCTGATAAAGTAGCTTTAGAATTAGACAAATCTAAGTATGTTTCTTCTGTAATTTCCTCAAACTGTTTGTTGTCTATAAAACCTTCACAAGAATCAAAATGAATTCTAATTTTACTCCAGGTTTTTCTTCTTTCCAACACTTTAAAATGCTCGCCAAAAAGGACTTGAGAAACCATTTCAGAATCATCTGAAGCCTCAGTTCTTAAAGGAACAATACTTAAATTACAGATGCCGTATAACAAGTTGTTAGTTTTGAGTTATAAGTTTTGAGTTAAAAAATTAAATTTTTTCAATAATCATTGCACTTGCACCGCCACCACCATTACAAATTGCCGCCGCACCAATTTTAGCATTATTCTGTTTTAAAATAGAAGTCAAAGCAATGATAATTCTTGCCCCAGAAACACCTAAAGGATGTCCTAAAGAAACAGCTCCTCCATTTACATTTACTTTATCGGATGATAATCCTAGAATTTTCATGTTAGCCAATCCAACTACAGCAAAAGCTTCGTTCAACTCAAAATAATCTACATCCTCAATAGAAATATTAGCTTTTGCTAATGCTTTAGGTAACGCTTTTGCTGGCGCGGTTGTAAACCATTTTGGTTCATGTGCTGCATCTGCATATCCTTTAATTTTGGCAAGTGGAGTAATATTTAATTCTTTTGCTTTGTCTGCAGACATTAAAACCAATGCAGCTCCACCATCATTTATTGTTGATGCATTCGCAGCAGTAACGGTTCCGTCTTTTGTAAATGCAGCACGTAAAGCAGGAATCTTTTCCATTTTTACGTTTTTATATTCTTCATCTTCAGAAAAAATAATTGGTTCACCTCTGCGTTGTGGAATTTCTACAGGAACAATTTCATTTGCATATCTTCCTTCTTTCCAAGCATTTGAAGATCGATTGTATGATTCGATTGCAAAATTATCTTGGTCTTCTCTAGAAAAATTATATTCAGTTGCACATTCATCAGCACAAACTCCCATTGCAACTTGTTCATAAGCATCAACCAAACCGTCTTTTTGCATTCCATCTTCCATAGTAATAGGACCAAATTTAGAGCCTGTTCTTGCATGTTGATAATGTGGAATCATACTCATGTTTTCCATACCACCAGCAACTACAATTTCTGTATCACCCAATGCAATAGTTTGTGCAGCCAACATAATAGATTTCATTCCTGATGAACACACTTTATTAACGGTTGTACATGGAACTGTATTTGGTATTCCAGCAAAAAGTGCTGCTTGTCTAGCAGGTGCTTGTCCTAATCCAGCTGAAACCACATTCCCCATAAAAACTTCCTCTACCATTTCTGGCTTTAAATTGATTTTATTTAATGCCCCTTTTATGGCAATAGCTCCAAGTTTTGGAGCAGGAATAGAAGATAAACTCCCCATAAAACTACCAATTGGTGTTCTGGCTACTGATACAATTACTACTTCTTTCATGTTTATATATCTTAAATGTTTTGTACATTACTATTATATTGCGAAAATAACCAATTTATTGTGATCATTAAAATATAAGGAGACCATTTCTTGAACAAAGAATAAAGTTAAATCTAATTTTTGCCGAAGAAACTATTTAAAGTAAGTTTGTAATAGTGTTTTAAGCTACTAAAATTAAATGAATGAGTAATTTTATAAATAAAGTCTATAAAAATAACGCGATAGTTTATAAAGTGCTATTGTTTTTAATAGCGGTAGTCTCTATTGTATACTTATTTCCAAAAGGAGGTCAGTTTAAATACGATTTTAACAAAGGCAAACCCTGGCAATACGATAATTTATATGCAACATTTGATTTTTCTATTCAAAAAAGTGATGAGGAAATCAATCAAGAAAAGGTAGAAATTACAAGAAACAACAAGCATTATTTCGAGTTTAATAAAGCCACTGTTTTAGACATTAAAACAGCATTTACAAACAAAATAAATTACATTCAAGCTAACGATTCTATAGGCTCGCAACAGATGTTGCGTTTAATTTCTATAGGAAATTTTGTTATCGAAGAGGTATATAAATATGGATTCATTGATGAAGCGAGTCAGGGTAAAATTTTTAATGAAAATGAAATTATTTATCTGCGAAAAGACAATGAGGTAGAAGAAGTAGCATATAATAAATTGTTGATTTATAAAGAAGTTCTACAATTAATTACAGAAAATATCAAAAGCACTCCAATAAGCTATTCAGAAAACAAACTACTAAACACCTTATTAGAAGTATTAAAACCAAATGTTTCCTACGATGCAACTTTTACCCAAAAAGCACTTGAAGAATCGTTTAAAAATATTTCATATACCAAAGGGTTGGTAACCTCTGGTGAATTAATAATTTTAAAAGGAGATATTGTTGAGGGCAGAAAATATGAGATTTTAAATTCTCTAAAAAAAGAGTCAGAATCTAAAGTTTGGACAGAATCTAATTACTTATGGATTGTTTGTGGATACACAATCTTAGTGTCATTAGCCTTATTGATGTTGTTACTTTTCTTAAAAAAATATCGATTAGAAATTTACAACAACAATAATAAGGTAACCTTTATCTTTTTCAATGTTTTCTTAATGATTTTGATACAGACATTGGTTATTAAATACAACTCAGAGTACTTGTATATTGTTCCTTTGAGTATACTACCTATTGTCTTAAAGGCCTTTTTTGATGCTAGATTAGGTCTGTTTGCCCATGTATTAACAGTCTTGTTATTAGGATTTATTGTACCCAATAGTTTTGAGTTCATTTACCTACATATTATTGCTGGAATCGTTACTATTTTAACAGTTTCTGAATTGTATAAAAGAGCCAATTTGTTTATTTCAATTGGGCAAATTACCCTTATTTATATGGTTACCTATTTTGCCTTTTCAATAATAAAGGAAGGAAATGCTTCTCAAATAAATTGGGGTTATTTTATGCTGTTTTCTGCAAACGGATTGTTATCCTTTTTGTCTTTGTTCTTCATTTATATGTATGAAAAAATATTCGGATTGGTTTCAGACGTAACTCTTTTAGAACTGTCTAATACAAATACAAAGCTGTTAAGAGAGTTAAATGAAAAAGCTCCAGGAACCTTTCAGCATTCTATGCAGGTTGCTAGTTTGTCAGAGGCAGCTGCAAATGAAATCGGAGCAAATTCTATGTTGGTAAGAACAGGAGCCTTATATCACGACATTGGTAAAATGTTAAATCCAATGTATTTTATTGAAAATCAATCTACAGGAGTTAATCCACACAATGATTTATCTCCAAAAGATAGCGCTCGAATAATTATAGATCATGTAATTAAAGGAATTGAGTTAGCAAAAGAAAACAGATTACCAGACAGAATAATAGATTTTATAAGAACACATCATGGTACAAGTTTGGTGTATTATTTCTATAAAAAAGAGCAGGATTTGTATCCAGAAGAAAAGGTAAAGATATCAAAATTTAAATACCCTGGACCCATACCTTTTTCAAAAGAAACAGCAATATTAATGATATGTGATGCAGCTGAAGCGGCTACAAAAAGTATTAAAAGCCCAACTGCGCAATCAATTGACGCCTTAATTGATAAAATTGTAGAAAAACAAAAATCTGATAATCAATTTATTAATTCTGATATAACTTTTAGAGAAATAGAAAAGATAAAAAAAGTTGTAAAAAAGAAATTAATGAATATGTATCACTTGCGAATTGAATATCCAGATTAGGCTATAATTTTTGTGAAAAAAAAGTGAAAAATGTTGTGAAATTGTATTTGTAGTCTTACATTTGCACTCGCAATTTTTAATTAATACTTAAGTATTGTTAAGGAGAGGTGCCAGAGTGGTAATGGAGCAGATTGCTAATCTGTCGACGGGTAACTGTCGCCAGGGTTCGAGTCCCTGTCTCTCCGCAAAATTTGCAAACTCGGAGTGTAGTGCCGCAATAAATGTGGGGTAAATTTCACTCAGAGAATTAAGAGTAGAAAAAAAAGTATAGATTTTTAAAATCATATGGTTTTTTTTAAAACTCGGGGTGTAGCGTAGCCCGGTCATCGCGCCTCGTTTGGGACGAGGAGGTCGCAGGTTCGAATCCTGCCACCCCGACAAAGTAAAAAGTGGAGTTTTTGTAGAAAGTTTACTTTCTTAAAAAAACGTAGAGTTTTACTAATTAAAGTAATTTTAATTTGTAACAAACTCTAATCAGGATCAATAAAGTTAATCCTGCCACCCCGACAAAGTTGTCGTAACAACTATAAAACTACGGGCTCTTAGCTCAGCTGGATAGAGCACCTCCCTTCTAAGGAGGCGGTCGAAGGTTCGAATCCTTCAGGGCTCACTTAAAGCTTCACAGAAATGTGAGGCTTTTTTGTTGTTTACTACTTCCGTATTACTTTTCTATATCTACAAAATTAATAATGTTGCAATAAATTGTATATTAGATACAAATTCTTTTGAACTCTGTTAAGAGGAATAATAAAAAATTATATTTGTTATATTTTTATTGATGTTGAAAAAAACCATACTCTTTTTATTTCTGTATAATTTTATTTTTATTGCTGAAGTTTACTCTCAGAACATCAACAGTTCGAAACTAAAAAAAATAGAATTCACTTCTTTTAATGGGTACAATATTTCTAATCCAATATCATCGATTTATGACGATAAAGGATGGTTATGGATTTTAGGAGAAAACAAACTTACAAGTGAGTTTGTAATAGGAGATAGAGAAATTATACTACAAAGGTTTGATGGAAATAATTTTTTTACACTTCAAATTCCATACAAATTCAAGAATAAAATCACAAGAGGTGGTTTATTTAAAAATAAAAAAGGTGGTTTGTATTTAAAGCTTTGGTTTAACCACAATTCAAAGGCGCAACTGTTTTTTATTGATGTAGAAACATTGCATATAGAAAAAGTATTAGCCTATGATAATTTCATTAAAAATAGACATACAGATCTTTATTATTATTTAGAGGATACGACAAGAATAATAGTTACTCATGAAGAAAAACTATTTAGTGCTGAGTTAGATGGATTAAAAATTAAAATGATCGACTCAATTAAATATGATAAGCCCAATAAATCTCTTTTTATACAGAGTATCAAAACTTTTGGTGATAACATAATAGCCAAATTAGAAAGTGAAGATTTTTTCTTGTTAGATGGCACGGGTAAGTTTATAAAAAGGCTCACTAAAAATGATTTTATCGATGCTAAAGGGAATCCTTTTTTACCAAAGTATCTTAATAATAATTTTACCTTAAATGGAGAGCACTATTTTTACTTCGATTTTTCGCATGGTCAATTCAAATATAATACAAAAACAAAAATATTTGAAGAGCAAAAGAACTCAAAAAAACTTGATAATTCTTTATTTGTTAGTCCTATAGCGCATGGGGTAAATACGGCTGCATTTCAAATCAAAAATAATACTGCGTTTACTATTAATGTATACAACATTATTAATAAATCATACCAACTTCAAAATCAAATTAATGTAGATAAATATCCTATTGTAAGTTTTAGAGACCTGAGAAAAGACTTAGTTGTATTGTCTGAAAATAAATTAGAATTATATTTTTTTGAAAACACTAAAATTAAAACATTTTTAAAAGGAAAAAGCATAAGAGCTATTAACCAATTATCTGCAAATCGATTTATTGTAACAACCGATTCTGAAGGTTTTTACGAAGTTGATGTTGAAAGCGGAATTGAAAAAGAAATTCAGTTTAAAAATAAAGAAAAAACTCAAATAATTCAATACCCAAGAGACATCATATTAAAAGACTCTTTAATTATTACAAATGATATTGGTAATATATTTATTAGTGATAAAAACTACACTATTTTAT
>JALQYN010000062.1 GCA_023254055.1 Polaribacter sp. | reverse complement strand
AAAAACTTCCACATTCCAACACGTTTTCCGTTCACATAATTGCCCTCATACATTTTATTGCCCAAACCATCATGATAAGATGCTGGTCCATCAAACAAATTATTTTTATAAACATGCGAATCAATCAATTGCCCTTTCTCTGAAAATCTTTTCGAAGCTCCTTCTTTGATACCTAATTTATAATTGGTTTCTTCTGCAATGGTTCCGTCTTTGTAAAACACTTTTCTAATTCCATCTAATTTACCATTTTTATAAAACTCATACGTCATCAATTGATTTGATTCAAAATGATAATATTTCCATTCTCCCTCTGGAAGTTTATTCATTAATTTTCCTTCACTAACTTTATTACTCTTTTGATCATAAAAAACAGCATAGCAAGAACCATCTCCTTTAGAAAAATCTCTTGTTGCAATTACAGTTCCGGCTTTCGTATCATCAAAATACTTAAAAATACCCGTTTCTTTTCCATGATTGAAAGTTCCTTCATATCGAATTCGATTTGATTCTTTATGTGTACCTCTCCATAATCCGTGACGATTTCCTTTATCGTCTAGTTGATTGACTTTATCTTGTGCAATAACAAGCAAATTTCCTAAAAATAAAAACACAAAAAATAATTGCTTCATTTTTTAAATTTTGTTTAATTAATTAATTACTAATTACCTGTAAAACAATGAGAAAATCAAATATTAGACCAAATACATATTAAACAAAAAATAAATAAGCGTTAAATGTGAGGTAAAATCGCATTTATTATTTTTTTGTTTGTTTAAAATTTTATAGTTTTGGTTAAACAAAAAATAAATCCCTATGAAAAACTTTGCAAAATTAATGAAATTAACATTACTAGTTGTTACATCTACGTTAATGTTTTCTTGTTCAGATGACGATAGTTCATCTCAAAAAAAATCAATTACTGATATTGCATCAGAAAATCCTAATTTATCAGTTCTAGTTGATGCTTTAAACCGAGCTGGACTATCTGAAACACTAGATCAGAGCGGTTCATATACCGTTTTTGCACCAACCAATCAAGCTTTCTTAGATTTTTTAGATGTTAATGGATTTGAATCACTTGATGATGTTCCTATTCCTACCCTAACACAAGTACTTTTAAATCATGTTGTTAATGGAAGAAATTTATCATCTGGACTCACAACTGGTTATGTCAAGACTTTAGCTAAGGGTAGTGCTTCATCTACAAATACATTAAGCATGTTTATTAACACTGCTTCAGGTGTTAGATTAAACGGAGTATCTAGTGTAACTTCCACTGATATTATTGCTAATAATGGCGTTATTCACGTAGTGGATGCAGTAATTGGATTACCTACAATTGTAACACATGCAACTGCAAATCCAAACTTCAGTACTTTAGCTACATTATTAACACAACAAGAGTTAGTTGGAACTCTTAATGGAACAGCAAGTTCTCCATTCACTGTTTTTGCCCCATTAAATAGCGCATTTGATACCGCAACACTAAATTTATACAGTGGATTGAATGCAACACAAAAAACTGCTGTATTAACCTATCATGTTGTTCCTGGTGCCAATGTTTTATCTAATGCGATTCCATCAGGTCCAATAACTACTTTTGAAACTGGAACTTTTACAATTTCAGGAACAGTAATTACAGATGAACAAAACAGAACAACTAACATTGTCGCAACTGACGTACAAGCTTCGAATGGTGTAATACATGCTGTAAATAAAGTATTATTACCAAACATAAATTAATTCGTTTCTATTAATAAAATTGCTATGAACAAAAACGCTTTCCTATGGAAAGCGTTTTTTTATGTTCCTAATTCAACAGCTCTTGCATTTGCGGCTTCAATACCTTCAATTATATTTTCTTTAAGTTTCTTTTGACTAAAAACAGTCAAAGCGGCCTCTGTAGTTCCACCCTTTGAAGCGACACGTTGAATCCAAGCTTCGTTTGACAATGTACTTCTATTTTGCAATTGTACCGAACCTAAAAATGTTTTACTTACCAGAAAATCAGCTTCAGACGCTGAAAAACCTAATTTAATAGCTGACTCAATCATAGCTTGCATAAAATGAAACACATAAGCAGGTCCGCTTCCTGATATGGCTGTGGCTGCATTTAGCATTTCTTCTCTTTCGATATAAATCGATTTTCCTGTAGTGTTAATTAAATTCTGAACAATGAACAGTTCTTTTCTATCCACAGCATTTGAAGCGCAAAAAACGGTCATTCCCTCACCTATTTGTGTTGGAATATTTGGCATAGAACGAACAATTTTAGTAACTCCTAATTGCTTTTGCATCATATCAATTGAAATTCCAGCCATAACCGATAAGACAACATGTTCTGGATTTAAAAACGCTTTTATTTCAGACGCTAATTGTTTGAAATCTTGCGGTTTTACAGCTAAAATTAAAATATCTGATTCGAAGATTTGGGGATTTGGTTCTGTGTAACAATTGGTTGCATCAATTCCGAAACTATTCTTTTCTTCGATTTTTGTTTTGTTCAAAATTAAAACATCTGAAGTTCCTACAAATCCCGAACTCATAAAACTATTGGCATAGGTTTGCCCCATATTACCAAATCCGATAATCGCTATTTTCATTACTCGTGTAAAAAAGAAACCCTGTCGTTTAGACAGGGTTTATATTTAGATAAAATTATTTTTTCTTTTGTGCGGCCTTTTGAGCTTCTGCTTGCTCCATCATTTCGCGCATTTTTCTTTGGAATTTACTTTCCTTTTTCTCTTTGGTTTTATTCTCCTGAATTTGAGCGTGAATTTTGTCTTCTTTCACAATGTAGTTTTTAATAACCAACATAATACCAATAGTAATTAAGTTAGAAATAAAGTAATACAAACTCAATCCAGACGCATAATTATTAAAGAAGAACAACATCATTAATGGGGAAATATAAATCATAATTTTCATGATTTTACCCATATCTGGCATACCTTCTTGTGGTGGTGTACTCATCGCTTGGTCACCTGTTGTCATTTTCATGTAGAAGAAAATTGCTATAGAAGCTAAAATTGGGAACAAACTCACGTGACTTCCATAAAATGGAATATGGAAAGGCAATTGATAAATGCTATCATAAGAAGACAAATCGTCTGCCCATAAGAATGATTTTTGTCTTAAATCAAATACAGAAGGGAAAAAATAGATTAAGGCATATAAAACAGGCATTTGCAATAATGCTGGTAAACAACCCGCCATTGGATTTACTCCAGCTTTAGAATACAATTTCATTGTTTCTTGCTGTTTCTTCATCGGATTATCCTTAAATTTCTCATTTAATTCAGTAATTTCAGGACGTAAAACTCTCATTTTTGCTTGCGATAAAAATGATTTATATGTTACTGGAGATAAAATAAGTTTTACAAAAATTGTCAATAAAATAATTCCGATACCATAACTAATACCTAATGCAGAAATAAATCCAAAAACAGGGATAAAAACATAGCGGTTAATCCAGCCAAAAATTCCCCAACCTAATGGCATTATTTCATCTAGATTTTTGTCATATTTGTTTAGGATTTCATATTTTGCTGGACCATAATACAAATTCATATTATAGTTTAAAGCTCCATTTTTAAACTCTAAAGGGATTTGTGCCGAGAAATTTTTAGTAAAAACAGTATCTTTTTCTTCGTCATCAACTAAATTGTCTGATTTGAATTTTACATTTTTAAACTTTGTATCAGTCAATAAAATAGATGTAAATAAATGTTGTTTAAAGGCTACGTAGGTAACATCAGCAGCTTCACCTTCAGAGTCTTTTGCCGCACTTAAATAATCATCTTTACCATCTTCATATTCATATACTAATTCCGTATAACGGTTTTCATAACTTATACTTTTTTCATTTCTAAATGTTTTTAATTGCCACTCTAAATCTAAAGGTTTTGATGTATTCACAACTTTTTCTAATCCTTGAGAACGAATTGCAAAATCCAACATATACTCGTTAGGTTTTAAAACATAGCGATATTCTAAAAACTGATCTGGACCGGCTTTTAATTGTAAAGTTAAAACTTGATTTTTTCCTTCTGTGGTTAATTTAGGTTCAAAATATAAATCTTTGGTATGTAATGATCTGTTGTCAGTAGTGTTTAACGTGATGTCTAAAGATGCATTATTGTCTTTAATAATTTGAACTGCTTTTTTTGAGTTTTTCTCAAACTTATCAAATCCTAAAATGGTTGCATCTACGATATAACCTCCTTTATTAGAAATTTTAAGCGATAAAACGTCGTTTTTAATTTCTGTTACAGTGTCAGTTGCTGATGGAAGTGTTGCAGAATAACCAAAAGAGCCTAATTTTGCTTGTGCAGCAATATTTTGAGTAGAATCAGTTGGTGTAGTAACTGTAGTTGGAGTTACAGTTTTAGCTTGTTTTGCTTCTTTTGCCTGTTTTTCAACTTGTTCTTTTTTCTCTTTTTCCTTTAATTCTTCAGCGGTAGGAGTGTTAGCGTATAACATCCATAATAAAATCCCCGAAATCAATACAAATCCGATAATCGAATTTATGTCTAATTTTTTTTCTTCCATCTACTTATTAGTGTTCAGTGTTCAGTATTAAATGAACAGTTTATTTATTTTTATGTTGCACAGCAGCAGTTACAAAACTCACAAAAAGTGGATGCGGATTAGCGACTGTACTCTTATATTCAGGATGGTATTGAACGCCGATAAAGAAAGGATGTGTAGGAATTTCAACAATTTCTACCAACTTCGTATCTGGATTTACTCCCGAAGCTACTAATCCTGCTTTCTCTAATTCGTTTAAATACGCACCATTGAATTCATAACGATGACGGTGGCGCTCCATAATCTCAGTTTTACCATAGATTTTTTGTGCCAACGTGTTTTCTTTAATACTACATTTCCATGCGCCCAAACGCATAGTTCCTCCTTTATTTTCAATATTTTTTTGCTCTTCCATTAAGTTGATTACTGGATGAGCGGTGTTTTCATTCATTTCGGTTGAATTCGCATCTGTATAACCTAAAATGTTACGCGAATATTCGATAACCGCCATTTGCATTCCCAAACAAATTCCGAAAAACGGAATATTATTCTCTCTTGCATAACGAACGGTGTCGATTTTACCTT
>JALQYN010000099.1 GCA_023254055.1 Polaribacter sp. | reverse complement strand
GTAAATGTTTTTATGGTTAATACTCCTTGTTTAACAGGATTTGGAAAAGCAGAAAAATTAACAATATTTTTTGCGTTCACTTTGTTTGATTGTCCGTTAGATAACGAAACAAAACAAGTGCAAAAAACAAAAATTAAAATGTAAAGTTTTCTCATATAGATAAATAATGATTAAAGGTATAAAATAAATTTTATTTTTTATCGTTACAGCAAAATTTTAACAATGTAATATCTTGGTTTAAAGCAAAAAAACAGACCGAAGCCTGCTTTTTTTTTATTTAAAAATTGTATTATTTACAGTCCAATTGTCCAACCAGCTGCCCAAGTTGGAGTTGCAGATCCAGAACCTGCACCTGAATTATTTGATTCAGTGATAACACTTTGTACACCATAATCAAACCCTGTTGGTTTATTAACAAACTGTATAGGGTTTACAATTAAATCTCCTGCAGTAATTCTTGCATTTGCAGCCGTATCTGTACTCTTTACTTTTACACCTAACCCTAAACCGTCTACATAAATATTTTGGTAGGTGATTTTACCTCCACCCTCTTTGTAATAGATAGCTCCTTCCGATCCTGTTAAACCACCAAGAACAATTGAAGCATTCTTTATGGTTACATTTGTAACAGGCGTTGCATTACCGTCGTCTCCGTTATTCGATCCTTCAAATCCAGCTTTCGTTACACCTTTGATGTAAACATTCTCAATTGAACCTGTAAATCCATCTGCAAAATCAACAGAATCATCTTCAGAATTAACAGAAACAATATATTTAGCATTTACTGTTCCGCCAAAAAATTCTAATCCGTCATCACCTCCTTTATAAGATTGCACATACTCAAAAGTAGTTCCAGAACCAACACCAAATAATGATACGCCATTAAACTCTTTAGAACCGTTAAAAGTTGCTCCTGTGTACTCTACTCTTAAGTATCTAATAGAACCAGAGTTGTCATTTGCAATTGTTCCTCCATAGGTTAAATCAGAAACCTCTGCAGTTGCTGTTGTTCCTTTGTTTGTAGGTGCTTTCCCGCAGATTACAAATCCACCCCAATCTCCAGATGCAGGATTGGCTTTAGAAGAAGTCATTATAACTGGATTAGCTGCCGTTCCGTCAATATAAATCTGTGCTCCTTGAGCTACAGCTATGTATGAACTAGTTCCTCCAGATGCTTTGATTACTGTTCCTGCTGGAATTATTAATTTAGCCCCCTCCTGAACTACCAATGCTCCTGTTAAATTGTATTCTAAGCTGGCATTTAAAGTAACTGTACCTTGTGTAATGTTTCCTTTAAAATTTGCCGCATCTACCTGAAAACCTGTTGTAGGTTCTTCATTAGAAATTGTACAACTTGTAAAAGCAATTGCTGCAATTGCTAGAATCGATAAAAATGTTTTTTTCATTGTTTGTTTTTAATTATTTCTATAGCAAAGAAATGGCTCTTGTTTAATTCTTGCTTTATCTAAAGTTTAAAAGACTGTTAAGCATGTCTATTGGTTGTTATGCTTGTGTTAACTCCTTTTAATCTAGTTTATAAGTTAGTGATAGACTTGCATTTAATCCGTTTTTAAAAGAAAGCACTTCTATATTTTGAATTTTTTGTGTTCTTCTAATTGTTGGATTTAGTAAATTCTTTAATGAAAACCCTAGTTTAATTTTTTTAGAAATTTCTGATTTTAGTATTAAATCTAAACTCCCAACTCCTTCATCTATTAAATCTCCTTTACCCGCAGAACCAATTGCATACACTCTGTCAGAAAAATAGTTGTATGTTAAAGTGGCTAATATATTAGCTGTTTTTGAAAAATCTTTAATATACGTTACATCTGCATTTAAAATTAAGTCTGATGCACCTGTTAATCTTCCTTCATTATTTGTAAAGTTTACATTTAAGTTGGTTTCTTTAATCACTTTAAATCTATCAAAATCTTGATTTGAATGCATGTAAGAAGCGTTAAATCCGGCAGATAATTTGTTTATTAAAACATCTGCACTTTTATCATTTTCTAAAGAAAAAATATTTTTTCTAATTTCAAATTCAGCCCCTAATACTGTTGCTTGTTTACCTGTATTTACGTAAGAAATATCGTTAGTTGCAGAAGCTACAACGACCTCGTTTATTGGATTTTGAATGATTTTTCCAAAACCAGTTATCGAAATAACTTCTTCTCTTGTTGGAAAATATTCCCATCTAATATCTGCATTGTAATTTGTTGATAAATCTAAATCTGGATTTCCGAATTTTATTTGTGTTACTTCTTCAAATTGAAAAGGTGCTCTTTCTTTATATTGTGGTAATGTATAAGATTTGCTTGCGGCTAACTTTAAATTATTTTTTTCATTTACTTCGTACTTAAACGTTGCGTTTGGTAAAAATTCAAACTTTGCAAAAGCGTCTTTGTCTCCATCTGGATCTAAAGATGTTTTCCATTTAATGTCTTGATATACATGTTCGAATCTTAACCCTAAAACAGCCGTAAATTTTGGACTAAACTTGTATTGTGCTTCTGCAAAACCTCCATTGATAAATTGATATCCCGAATACGTTTGTGGATCTAAAGCATTGGGTGTAGATGCATCTCCTCTAAATGTTTCAATTTTAAAAAGGTTGTTTGCTAAATTGGCTTGTGTAAAATAAGCGTTTAAATTTGAAGGATTTATAATTGGCTGTGCTGTATTTCTGTTTACTCTAAAGTTAAATTGAGTGGCTTTAAAATCAACCTTTTTAAATCTTCCGCTATAGCCTAAAGTAATTTTTCCTTTGTATAGCTCTTCTTTATCTTTTGAAAAAACATACGATGTTGAAAAATTTGCAGAAGCTTCATCTTCAAGTAGTTCTTGAAAAAAACGATGATTATCTGAAGCTGCTAAATCAGAAATTGTTTTTAGGCCTGTTGGATTATTATTGTCTTTTGGAACCAACATGTTTTGTCTTCTATCTGGAATTACATTGTTAACATGATTGAATGAAACACCCCAATCAATAGTAAGTTGATTTCCTATTTTATGATTTCCTAAAAACTGATTCACAAATAATGCTGTTTTATCAAAAGTTCCTCTTTTTACAAAACCTCCTCCGTTACTTGCGTTATCAAAAATATTAATTACACCACTATATTCATCTAGACTCTGATTTGATGAATTGATGAATAGGGAACTAAATTTATAGCTGTTGTATGTATTTACTTTATAGGCAGCATTTAACATTGCTGTTGTATTGGTATTGTAATCGTATGATTTAAATGTATAGTCTGTAAATGCCAATCCCTGTGCGTTTACACCACCTCTATTAACCCCTTCTTTAAATTTATAATCACTAGAAAAAGAAGCTGTAGCAAATACATTTAAATTTCCTTCTTCTCCAATTTGATATTTTTTTCCTCCTTTTATAGAGAGATTTGTTGCAATTGGAGTTTTAGATACATTGTCCCAACTTGTTGTAAAGTTATATCCATTTAAAGCATTTGTTGGATAATCATTCGTATAAAAACCTGTAAAACCTGGTCCGTCTTGTAAGTAAAAATCACTAGATAGATTTGAGTTTGTGGCTGTACCAATACCTATTTCCATTGAAGGTTTTCCAACATGTTCTTTAGAAACAATATTTACATTTGCGCCTCCAAAATCTCCATAAATAGAACCATTATAGATTTTGTTAATGTCTATTTTTTGAACAATCCCTGTAGAGAAAAGATCTAATGAAATGTTTTTTCTTGAAGGATTGTTAGATGGTATAGGCAAACCGTTTAATGTTGTAGAATTGTATCTGTCTCCTAACCCTCTAACAAAAATATTATTAGATCCTTCTTGTTTAGAAATTCCGGTTGCTTTTGTTACTGCAGTTGCTAAATCAGAAATCCCTTTGTTATCTAATTCTTGAGCTCCAATAGTTGTCTTGATTGCAACTGCTTTCTTTTGGTCTGATAAAATCGCAGAAAGTTTTGCTTTGTTTGTATTTCCAGTAATTTGTATTTCATCTAAGGTAACCCCAGATTTAGCTGATAATTTTTGATTTACAACTAGTGTTTCTCCAGCTTTAATTACAATCTGCTTTTCTATGGTTTCGTAGCCAATAAAACTGAATACCAAAACATGGTTTCCTGAGTCAACAGATAACGAATAGTTTCCATCAAAATCTGTTGTTACCCCTACAGAAGTTCCCTTTATAAATACATTTGCAAAAGGCAAAGGTTCATTGTTAGATTCTCCGTCTGTTAAATTCCCTTTTACAATTCCTTTACTTTGAGCCGAAATTAATTGACTTAAAAATACAAATGCTATAATTAATTTTTTCATTCTTTTTTATTCTAATAATATTATCTATTAATAATAGTGCAAATGTCATTCGGGTTTGTAAAGGAAATGTTATACCCAAATTAATGTTGCATTAATACAAGGTTAAGACATTGTTAACTCATTAAATGATTGTTAAGTAATCTTTGATTTACGATATTTATGCATACTTTTGAATAACGTTAGACAATTTTAGATTCATGAAAAAAAGCGATGTTAAAATTTTATTAGTTGATGATGAGCCAGATATTTTAGAAATTGTTGGATACAATCTAAAAAATGAAGGCTATCAAGTATATACCGCTTCTAATGGTAGTGAGGGGTTAAAAATGGCAAAAAAAATCACTCCTCATTTAATTTTATTAGACATAATGATGCCTGAAATGGACGGAATTGAAGCCTGTGAAAAGATTAGAAAGGTTAAAGAACTAGAACATGTAATCATTTCTTTTTTAACGGCTCGTGGTGAAGATTACTCTCAGGTTGCTGGATTTGATGCAGGCGCAGATGATTATATTACCAAACCTATTAAACCAAAAGTACTGTTAAGTAAAATTAAATCTTTACTAAGACGATTAAAGAAAAACGAAGAGCAAGATACTTCGACTAGAATTGGTGATATTGTAATTAATAGAGAAGAATATGTTGTTTTTAAAGGCGATGAAAAAATAGTATTGCCAAAAAAAGAATTCGAGCTTTTTTCTTTATTAACTTCTAAGCCCGGAAAAGTATTTAAACGCGAAACAATCTTAGATTCTGTTTGGGGCAATGAAGTGGTTGTTGGTGGAAGAACAATAGATGTTCATATTAGAAAATTAAGAGAAAAAATTGGCGACGATTTCTTTAAAACCATCAAAGGTGTTGGATATAAATTTGTTTTAGAAGAAAACGACAAATAAGAATCCTTTCCTCGTGAAGCTAAAAAAAACCTATTCATTTGCAATTATATCAGCACTATATATAGCGCTTCTTGTTATTGTTGTAGATGTATTATCTTTTTTTCTTTATGAAAAATTTGGTGTCTGGGTGTTAATCCTTGCTGTTTTAGCATTGTTACTTATTTCCTTTTTTATCATTCAATATCGAGTTGAATATTTTATCTATAGACGTGTTCGAAAAATATATGATGATGTTTCACTATTAGAAACAGAAGATTTAAAAAGAAGATCTGTAACAACAGATATGGAAACACTTTCTAAAAGTGTACAGAAATTTGCAGAAGGAAAACGTATTGAAATTCAAAATCTAACCGAAAGAGACTCATTTAGAAGAGATTTTTTAGGAAATGTTGCACACGAGCTTAAAACTCCTTTATTTACCGTACAGGGATATTTATTAACCTTAATAGAAGGCGCCTCTAAAGACAAAGAAATTCTAGAAAAATACTTAGGAAGAGCCAATAAGGGTGTAGAACGGTTAACCGCAATTGTAAAAGATTTAGATATGATTGCTAAATTAGAAACGAATGGTTTAAAATTAAATTTACAACCTTTTAATATTCTAGAACTCGTTCAAAATGTTTTTGATTTGTTTGAAATGAGAGCTAAAAAGAAAAATATTTCGTTGGTTTTTGATCGAATTTATGAGTTTCCAATATATGTAATGGGTGATGTTGAAAAAATTGAGCAAGTACTAATCAATTTAGTTGTAAATTCAATCAAATACGGAAAAATAGGAGGCATCACTAAAGTGAGGGTTGATGATTATAATCAAAATAAATTTATCATTAAGGTTTCTGATAATGGAGAGGGCGTAAAACAAGAACATTTATCTCGTTTATTTGAGCGTTTTTATAGAGTTGATCAAAGTAGATCTAGAGAGCAAGGTGGTTCTGGATTAGGATTGTCCATCGTAAAACACATTATTGAAGCTCATCACGAAACCATTCTTGTAAAAAGCACATATAAAGAAGGTTCTGAATTTTCTTTTACTTTAGAAAAGGCGAAGTAATTCTTTTTTTAAATTATTTTCTTGGCAAAAAACACCATTGTAATTTTTTAATTCTTGTAAATGAGCAATGGTGAAATTATTTTCTTGGCAAAATGGCGCACTTTTTTTTCTCTTCAAATAGTTTGCTAAATATTCTTGTTCAGATTGATTTTGAGTAGGAATAAAAAAAGCTTTCTTCTTTAAAACTGCTAAATCCATGATAGAGGAATAGCCAGATCTACAAATAATAACTTCTGACTGATTGATTGCTCTTTCTAATTCCTTTGATAATAAATAGTTGTAAATAGTTATATTTCCTAAAACCTTTTTTTGTTGATTTTTTTCTATTTTTCCTTGTATCAAAACTACTTTTTGAGAAGTGTTTTTAAACGCTTTAAGCAATCTGTTTTCTAGCCTTTCCCTTTGCGATTCTATTCCGGATAAAATAATCAACACATCGTTTTTTATTGGTAGTTCTTCTTTTTTAAATTTGCTTAAAGCTCCTATAAAGTTTAGGTTTAATGTTTTGTTTTTTGTCTTTGAAAGTTTCCCAGATAAGAGGTTTTCTTTAGAGTCTGGCACCCAACATTCGTCAAATTTTTTTATGATAGACTGGTGAATTCTAGATGAAAAAAAAGTGAATATACCTGATAAAACATGTATTTGATGTGTAATATATACCGAAGGTACTTTTTCACTTCTTACCCCAAATCGATTGTCAGAAATTACCCCAACAACATCTTGGTTATTAACAACAAAGCGATCAATACATTTGGTTTCTAACTTAATCGCTTTTACAATTTTTGGGAGTTGAAATAAAAGTCCGAATTTTAAATTTTTCGCATACGAAATGTTATAAGAAGGCAATTCTAAAACCTCTAAAGTTGGAAACTCTTTCTGTAAAAAAACAAATGCATCTCCATCCGAAGCAATGATTGGTGTGAAATTGTGTCTTATTAAAAAATGAATAATTGGCACACATCGAGAGGCATGACCTAACCCCCAATTAAGTGGTGCAACAATTATTTTTTTTGCCATTTTATATTAAATCAAATCCAATATCTTTTCTAAAATTCATGTTCTCAAAATGAATGTTTTCTATTGATGCGTAAGACTTCTTTAGTGCCTCATCAATAGTGTCTCCAAAAGAAGTTATAGCCATCACTCTTCCTCCATTTGTTAGAGTTTTATTTTCTTGTATAGTTGTTCCTGCATGAAAAACAATAGATTCTGTTACCTTTTCTATACCTGTCATTTCTTTCCCGTTTTCATAGGCTTCTGGATATCCGCCAGAAACCAACATTACAGTTGCTGCCGTTTTTGGATTGATAGAAAACGATTTTTTATCTAATGTTTGATTTGCAACTCCTTCAAATAAATCAAGTAAATCTGAGTCAATTCTTGGTAAAACAGCTTCAGTTTCAGGATCACCCATTCTAACATTATATTCAATCACTTGCGGATTCCCATCAACATTCATTAATCCGATAAAGATAAATCCACGATAATCTATTCCGTCTTTTTGCAAGCCATTTATCGTAGGTATTACAATTCTTTCTTCAACCTTACTTAAAAAGTCTTCTGAAGCAAAAGGCACCGGAGAAATTGCTCCCATTCCACCAGTATTTAGTCCTTTATCACCTTCCCCAATACGTTTATAATCTTTTGCTGAAGGTAAAATTTTATAGCTTTTTCCGTCTGTTAAGACAAAAACAGACAGTTCTATTCCGTCTAAAAATTCTTCAATAACAACTGTTGAAGATGCTTCTCCAAATTTTTGGTTTGTCAACATCTCTTCAAGTTCATTTTTTGCTTCCTTTAAAGAATCTAAAATTAGCACCCCTTTTCCAGCAGCTAATCCATCCGCTTTTAAAACATATGGAGAATTTAGTGTTTCTAAAAACAAAAACCCTTCTGATAAATTTTCTTTGGTAAAAGATTGATAACGTGCTGTTGGAATGTTGTGTTTTTCCATGAATATTTTAGAAAAATCTTTACTTCCTTCTAATAATGCACCATCTTTTTTAGGCCCGATTACTGGAATATTTTGCAGCGCTGTATCTGCCAAAAAGAAATCGTGTACTCCATTAACTAAAGGAGCTTCTGGGCCAACGACAACCATGTTAATTTGGTTTTTTATAACCGTTTCTTTTACGGCTTTAAAATCTGTTGGATTGATATTAATATTGGTTGCTATTTGAGAAGTTCCTGCATTTCCAGGAGCTACATAAATGCGATTTACTTTATCACTTTGAGATAATTTTAATGTAAATGCGTGCTCTCTTCCTCCAGAACCTAAGATTAAAATATTCATGAAAATGTGTTGTTGTTTAAGAACACAAATATACGTTGATAAATTGTTTTTTAGAGATTGAAAACTTATTTAATCCTTATTTCCATTTGCTAAAATATTTTAACACAGAAAACAGATGTCTAAAAAAAAGTTTTATGTTTTTTTCTGAGCCTTTTTTAAGCACATGTATAATTTCTTCTTTTGGATAATATAGTTTTTGCTTTCCTAATGCATCCATTTTTTTACAGATATCTACATCTTCCATATATAAAAAGTAACGCTCATCAAAACCATTCAATTGAATAAAATCTGCTGTCTTATAAAGCTGAAAACATCCCGTTAAATATTCCGCAAAAAAAGGTTTATCTAGGTTTTTGTCTTTATAGATTCCGTTGTCAACTGTATTTTTAAAAATACCTTTAAAAAATGAAATCCTTCTTGCAAGCAATTCTACAATTGTAGGATACCTTCTGCACGAAAATTGATGATTGCCATTAGGAAATAAAACTTTAGGAGCAATCATTGAGATTGTTTCGTTATTTTCTATCTGTAAAATTAAATTCGGAATGGTATTCTCAGAAAAGGTAACATCGGGATTTAAAATTAAATGAAAATCTGAAAGGTTTTTTATTTTTTTTAAAACTTTATTATGTGCAGCACCAAAGCCAATGTTTTTACCAACTCCTATGTATTCTATTTCTTTTTGATTAAAAACATTAATAAATTTTTTACTTGGGGTGTTGTCAATTAAATAGAGCTTTTTAGACAGTTTTGTTTTAAGAAAACTCGCTATTGTTTTTTCAAGCTCTTTTAGATCTTCTTTATAAAGCACTATAGATGCTGATATTTTTACTGTGTTCCCCATTAACTAGTATGCTTTTTCTTCTCCTTTAAAAATTTTTATTAGGGTTTGAAAAATAATTTTTAAGTCTAAAAAAAACGACCAATTTTCGATATAAAAGATATCAAATTTCACTCTATTTTTTATGTCTGCTTTTTTAATTACTTCCCCTCTATAACCACTTATTTGCGCCAATCCTGTTATGCCTGGTTTTACAGAGTTTCTTATCAAATAATTGTCTATTTCTTTGATATATTTTTCTGTTTGAATATTGATGTGAGGCCTTGGTCCAACGATACTCATATCTCCCTTTAAAACATTAAAAAACTGAGGCAATTCATCTAAACTTGTTTTCCTTAAAAAAGCACCTATTTTAGTAATCCTATCATCATTTTTTGTCGCTTGTTTTTTATCTGCATCCAGATTCGTCTTCATTGATCTAATTTTATAACAGTAAAATTGTTTCCCATTAATTCCGTCTCTCTTTTGTTTAAAAAAAAGCGGACCTTTTGAATCAATTTTAACTAAAAGAAATACTATTGGAAACAACCACCAAAGAATTGTAACACATATAAAGACTGAAAAAAGAATATCAAATGTTCTTTTAACAAGGTGTGTTTCAAGTTTTTCAAACGGTAGTTGTTTAGGTCTTAATACCGGTAGTGTTCCGTAGTGTTCTAAAATATAATCTTTGCTATAGATTGCCTTATTCTCTGGAATTAATCTGAATTCAATTTTATGGTTGGTGGTAAATTCTCTTATTTCATTTAATTGGTGCTGAGTAATCGTAGCCGCTTCACAATAAATCTCATCAATTGACTCCTTTAAAACAAATTGAAAAGCCGCATGAATAGATCCCAAATATTTTTTAGAATCACTTTTTTTATTTGAAAAAAATCCATAAAAACGATACCCCAAATCTTGTCTTTGACTAAATAATTTTGCGATATTTTTTGCAGCTATACTTTCTCCAAGAACAATAACATTTCTAAAGTTTTTTCCACCAAGACGATATCTTTTTAATAAAAAGAAGGAGAAAAACTTTACCAGAGATACAGATAGAATAATTGTAAAAATAATTTCTATCTGTCTGTTTACAATTACACCTTCTCTAAAAATAGTGAAGTACGCAAAGAAGGCTAAAATAAAAACGAAAAATTGCGAAATTAGAAGTGATACTAGTTTTGATATGTGTGTATATCTAAAAACATTATAAAACTTTGTGTACAAAGAAATTAATACCCAAAAAACAGACGTATATGTTAAAAATGTGATGTTTAAATATTCTTTATCTGAATAAAAAAAAGCAATCGCATTAATAATTAATATATCAATCAAGATAATTAACGGTCTAATAAAAATTGAATATTTTCTTCCTTTTAATTTCATTAAATGCAATTCCTAACTGGTTAAACTCTCTAATGTTTTCTTAAATTGTTTTAAAATTTCTTCTTTAGAAAAATGCTCTGAAACATAATTTCTTGCATTTAGTCCATACTGTTTTCCTAAGCTGATATCTTTTTCCAAGGTTGCAACAAAACTTGTTACTTTTTTTAAATCTGTTGAATAAAAATAGGCTCCTGCTTTTGAGTTTTTTATAATGGTTGCTACCTCAGAGTTTAAACTTCCTGTTATTAAAGATGGTTTTTGACTAGCCATCATTGCTAATATTTTTGATGGCATTACAGTATCTATTACATCAACTTTTTGAAATAAAAAATGTAAATCTGTACTACATAATAAATCAGACAATTCGTTATATGGCACTGGTGGCTTAATCATTACATTGTTTAAACCTAATAACTTTTTTTCTAACCAAGCTCTTTTACTTCCGTCTCCAACAATAATTATTTCTATGTTTGAATTTTTTTCGATGCTTTTTGCAAAACGAATGAAAAACTCCCAATCTTGTTTTTCTCCAATATTTCCAGAATATAATATTTTAAACGCATTTGATTTTAAGTAATTATGTGTTTTTGATTGTTTGGGGTTAATATCATTTACATCCACCCAATTTGGCAATAATATATTTTTTAGATTAGGACTTTTTGATGCTAATTTTCTTAACATTGACGAACTTATAGTGCTTCTTATGTCTGCTGATTTTAAGAGTCTTTTTTCTAGCCAAAATAACATTTTAAAAAACAGTGATTTTTTAGATTTTTTTTGTGTTAAATCAGAATCTGATGCTGCATCAAACTCAAAGTCTTGAACATGAACCCAAAGTTTTGCTCTTTTTAATTTAGATAAAAGTATCCCTAGAAAAATTGTGCTTGTAAAAGGCACAATACATAAAACAACATCAGTGCTTTTAATCTTAAAAAGATTTACGAAACTTCCAATTGTAAAGTCTAAAAGATGTAGTATTCTTTTGAAAAAAGTGGGTTTTGAAGGAACATATTGTTTGTACCTATATGTTGTAATTCCATTGATGTTTTCTTTTAAAAAAACCTTTTTACTTCGATACTCTTTATTGATTTTCCAAGAGGGATAATAAGGAAATCCGGTAATTACAGAAACCTCATAGTTATTTGTATGCAAATAATCTGTTAACTGAGAAGTATATAACCCAATAGCAGTATCTTCTGGATAGTAGTTAACTCCTATAATGGTTATCTTCTTTTTCAAGTGCAGGTGAGTTGATTTTTTCTATTTTAATAAAGTTAAAAAAACAGATGTAAAAAGCAAATATAATTACTCCTGATTGTCTTTCTAATATATTTTCAAAAAACATGGTAACAATATAAAATAAAACAATGGCTAAAAAGAATTTATCTCGATGTTGAATGGCCTTTTTTACATTGTAAAATAAAAAGAGTATGAGAAACAGCAGTCCAAAAACACCATTACTTAGTGCTATCCCTAAATACTGATTGTGTGAATTGTAATTTCCTTCAACTAATATTTTAGATGTTTTAGCATAACATTCTTGTAAAGCAACATCAACATCTCCAACTCCATAGCCAATAATTGGATGTTTTTGTATGGTTTTTAAAACACATTTATACACACCAAATCGAATGCTTGAAGAGTTGTCTGGTGATATTTTTGAATACGTTACTGTATAAAAAACCTCTTTAAACCTCTTTTTTAAAACTGGAGTTGATACTAGTGCAGCAACAAAAATTAGTGTACTAATTAAAAGGATTTTTTTAATCTTTAATTTTTTAAAATTTATAATTGCAAATACTATAAAAGCAAAAGCAAGTGCAAGTATGATGGCTTTTCTAGAGAAAAAGAACAAAGTAAACAGTAAAATAGTATTACCAATAATGAGCATGCCTTTTCCATAAATATTGCTCGTTTTGATTAATTTAAAAACACTTAAAAAAATAGCAATTGAAATTAATATAGATGCATAAATAGGGTGTTGCTCAATACCAAATAGGGTGTTGGTTGCTATATTATAAACTTCATTTATCGTTACTTTACCTGTGAAATACTCTAAATGAACTATTGTAAATAGTACCACTAAACAGTATGCGATTGTTGAAGCAACAAATATTATAGAGAAAATGTTAAACTGACGCGCCTCTATTTTAGTTACTATTGTTGAAAAAAGTCCAAATGAAATTGGAATAATAAGTAACGACAACCTTGTTGAGAGCGTTTTATCAATTGCGATAAAGTTCTCAGTATAAAAAAGACTTAAAAGATAAAACAGATAAATTCCCGAAAAAAAAAGCACTTTTTTAAGATCAATCTTTTTAACTCTTTGGTGGCTAAAAAAACCATAGACTGAAAACAAAAAGAAAACAATTACCGGTAACCCTTTTAATCGATTAGGTAAAACAGGGAAGAAAGCGAATAATACCGTAGCTAAAAAAAAAAGTTTTTGAGAATTCATTTTAATCCATTATTCGATCTTTTATTGGCTTAGCAGGATTGCCAATACAAATTTTGTTTTTTGGTAGGTTTTCAAATACACTACTCCGTGCTCCAACTACGGTATTTTCATCTATAGTAACTCCTGGTGAAATAAAAACATCTGTTGCAATCCAACAACCTTTTTTGATGTTAATTTTTTTTGAAAAAATCGGAAAATCAGCTTTTGTGTACTCATGAGAACCTGCACACAGGTATGATTTTTGAGATATTACTACATGCGAGCCAATTTCAATTTCTCCTAAACTATACAATGTTACATCATCTCCAATCCAACTATAATTCCCAATACTTACTTTCCATGGATATGTAAATTTTGCGGTAGGTCTTATGATAACATTTTTACCAATTTTTGCGCCAAAAATTCTTAACAAGAAACGCCTCCAACCATACATTACTTGAGGTGAAAAACGGAACAATGTTGCTTGTACTAACCACCATAACTGAACAATTATGGCATTTCTTCCTCTAAAATTTTTTGGTAATTTGAATTTTGATAAGTCTTGAGGCATTAGTTTGCTAGTATTTTCTTGAGTGAAGATAAAAATTTCTTTTCTGAAAATTGCGTTTTTACATATTTATGATTATTCAAAGACATGTTTTTATACTGAGAAAGAGTAGTAGAAAGCATAGTTAAATGATCTGCGATGTCCTTCGGAGATTTCTTTTTGACAAAAAAACCATTTGCTTTTGTGATGATATCCGATATTCCTGCATGATTTGTTGTTAGAATGATATTTCCAAACCCCATTGCTTCTAATAAAGAGATTGGCTGGCCTTCCATTTTATAATAGGTCGGAAATACAAATACATTAGCGTTTAATAAAATTTCTTTTTTTTGTTTTCCTCTTACCACTCCAAGATATGTAGTATTATTTAGGCTATTGATTTTATTTAGTACTACTTCTTTAATTTCTGGGTCAATATTTCCTGCTAGTATCGCTTCATATATAACTTTCTTGTTTTCTAAAATTTCTAATGAATCTAATAGGTCTAAAATCCCTTTTTCAGTCATTAAATTACTTAGAAATAATATTTTTAAGGTTTTAAAACCTTTGTTTTCAATCTCTTTTTCTTGAATGTTAAAGATTTCTTCATCAACAAAATTTGGTACAATATAAATGTCGTTTTCTTTTAAAAATGGAGTTAAATTATTCTTTAAAGACGGTGAAAGGACAATTCCTGAACTGGCTAATTTAATTGTGAATTTAAAGATTTTTTTTTGTAATCCTTGAAGGTTTTCATATTCAGATTTTAAATAATTTCCATGAATATGAAGCACAATTTTCTTGTTAAGGATTTTTGATAAAAGCAAAAAAGGAAGGTATTTAAGCACCCCGAAAAAAGTTTGTCCTGGTGTAATATATATTGTGTTTCCTCCAAAAATTTTATACAAATACACATATTGTTTTAGTATAACCATTGTTTTTTTTATTGAAAAAACTCCTAGTTGTTCACTAAAGTTAACATTTGCTGTATTAATGTGGGCCACTTGAAAACCAATTTCTTTTAAGCTAGTAATTTTATCATTACAAATACTTACCCCATTTATTGGAGGTGACAATGGGCCAATTAAAAGTATCTTATTCATATCTAACTCTTTTTTTCATCACCAAAGCAATCCAAAACAAAGGCGTTGTCCACAAAAAAGAGCCTGCTGGTAAAGAGTAGATAACTAATAACACAAAAATCAAATTCCAAAAAACAAAAACAGGGTCTGTGTCTTTTTTTATGATATTTTTTACTGAGTTATATAGCTCTACTATTAACATTCCAAAAACTACTAATCCTAACAAGCCATATTTATGTATTAATGCAAAGGGTAATAAATGAATATTGTGAACCGATTTACTTCCTAAAAGAGCTGTGTCTGTTACTGATTTATCAATAAAAAGTGCTCCGTCAATAACTCCTCCCAATCCACAACCAAAAATAAAGGAAGTAAAATCTGACAACCAAAGTTGAATTACTAGTTTGGCTTCTACCAACCTTTGTGCAATTGAAATATGATAGGGGTTGTTAAAATCTATGCCAGAGTTTATAATTTCTAACAACTGTTTTAATCGATAATAGAGTTGTGTATTTTTGGGAATAAAACCAAAAAGTATCGTTAAAATTTCTTCATAAAAAAAAACGATAAAAAGCAGTAAAAAGGTAATTAATAGTAATCGATCTTGTTTTTTTATATAAATAGATAATTTATATGATCCATATAAAAGAACCAGTGTTAAAAAACAGATTAATAATGCTCTATTAGAATTGGTTATTTGTATAAAAAAAGGAATAAGAGCAAGTATTAAAAGCAGGTACTTTTTTTGAATTAAAAAAAGATAGGACAAGCTTAAAATCAAAATAAAAAATACTTCTGAGATGGTAAAATTAAAGAATAGTAGTGGGTAAATTAACAGTAAAAACCATTTTGTAAAACGCTCAATATTTGCGGTGTTTAACGAATTAGATTTCATTTTATTACCAACAATTAGATATAAATAGCCTCCAAAAAAGATGTAAACAAAATCTGCAATAATATAGACCTTTGGATTGCCTTTTAAAAGTCCAAAAATCAATTCAACAACTGCAAAAGCAATCCAGAGAAATATAAATAACCCTTCGTTGGTAATTCTTTTTAGATTTAATTTAATTTTCCCAAATACAAGTTCAGGTAGAAAAAAAAGAGTTGTAAACCCTATAATTACGATTCGATAATACGGAATTGCTGCAAAAAAATTTTGAAAAAAATTTTCAAGTATTGCAACTAAAATTACATCAAACAGCAATAATGCTATTATATATTGTAGTATTTTATTTTTGATTCTATTGATTGCAAACATTAAGTTGAAAATATTTTCCTTTTATACACGTAATATACTCGTATTAACATTAATAAGACATCGGATAAAAGCCTTAAATAGACTAAATTCCAAAAGGTTAATTGGTTTGTTAAATATAAAACAAGAACAATTATAATATAGACAATCGAGGAAATGATTAAAGACTTGTTAAATTCCTTATTATAACCAAAAGCAACAAGTGTGCAAGTTCCTAGCATAAAAGTAAGTGCTACTATTGGTGGAATAGGAGATAATATTTTTAAAACGTTGTTATATTCTTTTAACTCTTCTCCTCCAAAAAGGGATAAAAGTTCAAATGAAAAATGATAAATCATAATCGAAAAAAAGACTCCTAAAAGAACACTAAAAAAAATCAACTTTTTTAACACCCTTTTATTCCTATTTCTTGTTATTGTTGAAAAGACAGCTTGTTGAAGCATGTCAAAAGGAATAATACAAACAAGTACAATTTTTAGTGCTACATCAAATCCACTTACAAAATCCATTGTATAAAAAAGACCTATTAAAAAAATTGTCATGGAATTAAATGTGAGTGATAAAAACCTTCCTAAAAAAAACATATAGGCTTCATTTACTATTTTTTTAATCTCTTTTAAAGAAACGAAAGTAAAACTGAATTCAAAATTTCTAATAAGGGTTATGTAACCGAGTATTCCCATAATTACATTAGAGAGAACAATTAATAAAATATGGATGTATAAATCTTCTGGAATATTAACAAGCAAAAGAGTTCCAACAACCAATATTAATCTTGAAAAAACAGTAATATATGTGGCTATTTGTAATTTCTCAACTCCTTGAAAATACCATATAGGAAAAAAAACTTCTCCTATTCCCATTAATAACATTAAGAATAAAAAATGACTGTAAGTAGAAAGAGCTTCGGTAAATGACAGAAAATAAAGCACTAAAAAACTAACTAAGAGTAACACTATTTTTATACTAAAAACAGCAGAGGTAAAGGTGTTTATTAAGGTTGCATTTTTCCTGTTTTCTACAATATATTTGGCGGCATATATATTAAATCCGAAATTTATTAAAATAATGAAATACTGTATTATAGAATCGGCCCAGGTTAAAATTCCATAGTTTATTGTTCCTAAAACACGAACCAAGTAGGCAACTAAAAAAAACTTAACACCAATATTAAAAAAACGTAAAACAGTTAAAAAAGAGAGGTTTTTTAAGATTAATGAATTGTCTAAGCTTAGTTTTTTTATCATAAGCCTACATCTTTGTTTAAATAAAATGTATACATTTTTTTTATGCCTTCGTCTAACTCAACACTATGTTTCCAACCTAAATCATGAATCTTAGCAACATCTGTAACCTTTCGCATTGTTCCATCTGGTTTCTTAGTGTTGAAATTTAATTGACCATTAAAACCAATTATTTTTTTAATTTTTTCAGCCAACTCTTTGATAGAAATATCTGTTCCTGTACCAATATTTATGTGTGTATTTCTAATTTCTTTTTCTTGGGGATTAAACGTGTTTTTAAAGTCTTTATTTTCCATTAAAAACACACATGCACTAGCCATGTCTTCCGACCACAAAAACTCTCTTTTTGGCTTCCCAGACCCCCAAATTTCTACACTTTGTGAGCTCACACCAAATTTTGCTAAAATTTTTTCTGCTTTCTCTAAAGCATCAACTTTTAAATCTTTAAGAACTGCTTTATCATTTTTAGTTTCCAATAAATGTGCAAGATGAATTTTACGAATTAAAGCAGGTAAAACGTGTGACTTTTCTAAGTCAAAATTATCATTTGGTCCATACAAATTGGTTGGCATTACCGATAAAAAATTCGTTTTATATTGTAAGTTATAACTTTCGCATAATTTTATCCCTGCAATTTTTGCAATGGCATAAGGTTCGTTGGTGTATTCTAATTGATTGGTTAATAATTCAGATTCTTTTATCGGTTGATTTGCATTCTTTGGGTAAATACAGGTACTTCCTAAAAACAATAGTTTTTTCACACCATTTAAATAACTTTGATGAATAACATTATTCTGAATCATTAAATTTATATAAATAAAATCAGCCCTATAGGTATTGTTTGCTAAAATCCCTCCTACTTTTGCTGCAGCTAGAAACACATATTCTGGTTTTTCTTTTGCAAAAAACTCGGCAGTTTCTTGCTGATTGATTAAATCTACCTCTTGGTGTGTTTTGGTAAGAATATTTGTATACCCTTTTTGCTGTAAGTTCTTTACAATAGCACTCCCAACTAAACCTCTATGACCAGCAACATATATTTTTGCCTCTTTATTCATAGTTGTTATTTATATGATGTCCTTTTGTTTTTAAAAACAATTCTTTTTGCATGATTTTAATATCATTTTCCATCATTTCTTTAATCAATTCTTCTAAAGAATATTCTGGAGTCCAGCCTAGTTTTTCTTTTGCTTTGGTAGCATCTCCAATAAGAAGATCTACTTCTGTAGGTCTGTAATAATGAGGGTCAATTGAAATTACTTCTTTTCCTTTTTCAATATTAAAATCAGAATTGCTACACGATTTTACTATTCCTTTTTCCTCTTTTCCTTCTCCTATAAATTCTAATTTTATACCAACTTCAGAGAACGCCATCTTTACCATATCTCTAACAGAGGTTGTTTTTCCAGTAGCAATAACCCAATCTTCTGGTTCATCAGCCTGTAAAATCATCCACATCATACGTACATAATCTTTTGCGTGTCCCCAATCTCTTTTTGCATCTAGGTTTCCTAAAAACAATTTGTCTTGTAAACCAAGTGCTATTTTAGAAACAGCTCTTGTAATCTTTCTGGTGACAAATGTTTCACCCCTCACAGGAGATTCATGATTAAATAAAATTCCATTACACGCAAAAATATTGTAGGCTTCTCTATAATTTACCGTAATCCAATAGGCATAAATTTTTGCAACTCCGTAAGGACTTCTTGGGTAAAAAGGTGTTGTTTCTGTTTGCGGAACTTGTTGCACTTTCCCATACAGTTCTGAAGTAGATGCTTGGTAAATTTTAGTTTTTTTCTCTAATTTTAAAATACGGATGGCTTCTAACAAACGTAGAGTTCCTAGTCCGTCTACATTTGAAGTGTACTCTGGTGTATCAAATGAAACATGAACATGGCTCATTGCCGCTAAATTGTAAATTTCATCGGGTTGCACTTCCTGAATAATACGAATTAAATTTGTACTATCTGTCATATCGCCATAATGTAAAAACAAATTTCTGCTTTCTGTATGAGGATCTTGATATAGGTGATCTATTCTTTGTGTATTAAAACTGGAGGCTCTTCTTTTTATTCCATGAACTTCATACCCTTTTTCTAATAAAAGCGCTGTTAAATAAGAACCATCTTGGCCTGTTATTCCTGTTATTAAAGCAATTTTTTTCATCAACTATTTTTTATAGTTGTTTAAATAATTATTTAGTTGTTTTAAAAATAAAAATAAAAACATTAAAGCTATTCCTAATAAAGCTGCCTGCACCCCATAATTCTCATCAATACCTTTAATTTCATATCCAATAGGTTGGAAGTTTGAAATGACATTTAATACTTCAGACTGTTCAGATTTGTCTTTAGAAATTTCTTTTAAATCTTTATTTATGATTCGATTGGTTTCAAAAAGCTCTAATTCTTTCGTTGTTCTTTTAGTACCTCCTAAATCTATATTTGTGCCCGAATTTACTTTTTTAGATTCTTCAATTAAAACGGTCATATACACTCTTCTTAAAGAATCTATTTGAGTTAAATTTTGTCTCAATAGAGAATCTGTTCTGTTTAAATTTTCGTTTGTTAATGTTTTTACTTTGTTAAAAAACTTATTGTTTACAACAGATGAAATTATGACCTGATCTAACTTAGAGAATACATCATTTTTAGTTGCTTTAACATGAATATTATGAACCCTATAATCAAAATCTGTAAAAGTGTTTTTAAAGGTTTCAAAAGAATAACTTTTAGCTGTTAATGTATCAACAGATAAAATTAAATCGTCGTAAGAAGTTAAAAGGTCGTTGCCGTTTTTTATAGGATATATTTCAAATTTCTTAAGTGATGCGGCATTTGCTATAGAAAGGTTAAATGTTTCGGCTAAAGTAACTGTATCTTTTTGCTTTACTAAATCGTTGTAATAGTTTACGTTATTATACAATTGTCTCGAGCTCTTAAAGTTTGACTGAACTTGCATATCTGCGCCAAAAGTTTGTGTTTTATTCAGTTCAAAAAAAGTTCCAATTGTTCCCCCAATAAGTGCTGCAAGAGAAAGCTTAATTATATTTGCTTTTATAAATAATAAAAACAAGATGATTAGATGATACAGTCCTTTAAAAAGGGATGCTATAAAATTAAATAGATTAGAGAATCCTTTACCAATGATAATAAATAAAGATCCTAGTTCTATTTCTTCTTTAGGTTGTGATTCTTTAGCCATTTATAGTTGTTTAGTTAGTTGTACTTGTTAAAATATTTGTTCTAATATCTTTTGCGTTATCGCATATGTTGGTGTTACACCAGACATTCCTAATCCGCCTGATGCCAATGTTCCTCCTGTTTCTAAAGGATTGTCTGAAGCATAATATGCATACCGCACTTTTACATTTTCAGAAATATTCCCTCTTATTTTAGAGGCAGCTTGAATTGCTTTTTGATAATGTGCTCCTTCCATTTCTAATCCAATAACATTCCAAGTAGAATCATGAAAGAATTTTAAAATATCTTTATTTTGTAGCGATGTTCCTAAAACCGATACCATGGCTCCATCAAAAACAGCTACACCAAAACCTTCTAAATCTTCTTTAGATAATTCGTTTTTAAATGGGTAATTGTCTGCCGTACCTTCAAAAAAGTGAGAAGATGGAATCATAATATCTCCTTTTCCTCCTTCTAAAATTCCTGCCTTTCCCATTATTGAAACCGATTCTACATTCATGAAAATTTTTCCATTTTCTGTTTTATACGGTTTTAACAATTCGTCTATGGTTTCATAAGCTTGCTCCCCAAACGCATAATCCATTACAATAAGCACAGGTTGTTTGTTGCCTAAATTAGCTTTCGCAAAAGCGGTTTTTTTCAAATCAATTTTAGCTGTATCAAAAATTTGTACGTCAATATTTGTTCCTGATGTGTCTGGTAATGAAATCATACCTTGTTGTAACGCTAAATCTTCGACTTTCTTGCGTAACTCTTTATTATTTGAACTGCTTAAATCTTCAAATATTTGAAAATCAGCCGCATCTTTGTATTTTTTTCCTAATACAGGTTCTGCAAAAATAGAATTCATTACGCTGTGCATATTGGCACTAATAATATGAATTGGCCTTTCAATTAAATTGTTTTTAACCAAAACTTCTTTGATATCGTTTGCCCAAATTTCACCATAAATATGATGTCCTAAACGTTCTCTTAATATTGGACTAAACGTAATGGTTCTCTTATTGTTATCAACTACTTCTTCAATAGCAAGTTTTCCTAGCCAATACACAATGTGTAAAAAACGCTCTGGA
>JALQYN010000087.1 GCA_023254055.1 Polaribacter sp. | reverse complement strand
AAATATGTACTGGTTTTTTTAATCCCATTAAAATCGGACCTATAGATTCAACTTCATCTACTTGTTTCATTAATTTATAGGTAATATTTGCTGCGTCTAAATTAGGAAAAATTAGCACATTAACTTTTTTCCCATTTAATTTAGAAAATGGAAACTCTTTTGCCAACATTGTTCTGTTCAAAGCAAAGTCTGCTTGCAATTCTCCATCTATTACAACATGAGGGAAATGTCTGTGAATATAAGAAACTGCTTCTCTAATTTTTACTGCACTTTCAGAATTTGAAGACCCAAAATTAGAAAACGATAACATTGCAATATTTGGCTTTACACCGAACATTCTAGCCAACGAATACGTTAATTGCGATATTTTTGCCAACTCTTTTGCATTCGGGTTGATGTTAATCGTTGTATCTGCTAAAAACATTGGCCCTTGTTTGGTCAACATTAAATTGGCAGCGGCAACTCTAGTAATTCCGTTGTCTTTTTCAATCAATTCTAACATCGGTTTTACTACAGAAGGGTACGATCTAGAATAGCCTGTTATTAAAGAATCTGCTTCTCCTGAATTCACCATCATTGCTGCAAAATAATTTCGCTCTCGCATCATTTTTTGAGCCTGCAATAACGTAATTCCTTTTCGTTGACGTGTTTTCCAATAAATTTCTCCAAAACGATTTCTACGCGCTTCTTCTTCATCTGTTTTAGGGTCGATGATTGGCACATCTGCTGTAAATCCAATCTCTTCTTTTAACTCTAAAATGACTTCTTTTCTTCCCAATAAAATTGGTTTTCCAATTTTAACATCATATACTCTTTGTGCTGCTTTTAATACATCTAAGTGATCTGCTTCTGCAAATACAATACTTTTCGGATTGTTCTTTGCTCTATTATGCAGCATTCTAATTTCTTTGCTTCCGGTACCTGAACGCTCCATCAATTCTTCTCGGTATTTTTCCCAATCTTCGATGGGCTCTAAAGCAACACCTGAATCCATCGCTGCTTTTGCAATGGCTGGCGGAATTTCATAAATTAAACGTGGGTCAAATGGTTTAGGGATGATGTACTCTTTTCCAAAAGACAAACTAATTTCATCATACACTATATTTACTTGCTCTGGTACTGTTTTCTTAGCCAATTCTGCTAAAGCATGAACAGCCGCCATTTTCATTTCTTCGTTAATTTTTGTTGCTCTTACATCTAAGGCTCCACGGAAAATAAAAGGGAAACCAAGCACGTTATTAACTTGGTTCGGATGATCAGATCTTCCTGTTGCCATGATAATATCTTCTCTAGTTTTTATAGCTAAATCGTATTCAATTTCTGGAACTGGATTTGCCATTGCAAATACAATTGGATTTTTTGCCATTGACAAGAGCATTTCTGGAGTAACCACATCTCCTTTAGACAATCCGATAAAGACATCAGCATTGTGCATGGCTTCTTCTAAAGTGAAAACATCTTTTTTACTGGTTGCAAACTCTGCTTTCTGAGAAGATAAATCTGTTCTATCTTTTCTGATAACACCTTTGCTATCACACATTACAACATTTTCTCTTTTTACTCCTAATGCTAAATATAATCTTGTACAAGAGATGGCTGCTGCACCTGCTCCGTTCACAACAATCTGAACCTCTTCTATGTTTTTCTCTGTAATTTCTAATGCATTTTTTAATGCGGCAGATGAGATTATGGCGGTTCCGTGTTGATCATCATGCATCACAGGAATGTCTAACTCTTCTTTTAATCTTCTTTCAATTTCAAAAGCTTCTGGAGCCTTAATGTCTTCTAAATTAATTCCTCCAAAAGTTGGAGCAATTAATTTAACGGTTTCTACAAATTTATCTACATCTGTTGTGTCTACCTCAATATCAAAAACATCTATATCTGCAAATATTTTAAATAACAACCCTTTCCCTTCCATTACAGGTTTTGAAGCCAAAGCTCCAATATCGCCTAAACCTAAAACTGCTGTTCCGTTAGAAATTACAGCTACTAAATTTCCTTTAGCTGTATATTTATATGCGTTGTTTGGGTCTTTTTCTATTTCTAAACACGGCTCTGCAACTCCAGGAGAATATGCTAAAGATAAATCGTGTTGAGTGGCATATTTTTTTGTAGGAACTACTTCAATTTTTCCTGGTTTCGGTTTTGCATGATACAATAAAGCTTCGTGTCTTTTCCTAGATTCACTCATGTTTTTGCTGTTTGTATGAACCAACAAATATAGTCTTTTTTGAATGGTATTTTACTAAAAAAAGGGTTAGCAAGTAACAATAAAGCAATTGAAAGCGTCTATTGAAAAAGAAAACTTATTTTTAAGAAATATTTGCATCAACTTTAACAAAAATAGAGTTACATTTTAATCTTACAACCAATATGTTTGCTTTTAACTAATTTAAATTCTATGAAAAATATTATCACGCTTCTTTTGCTGTTTATTTCCTTTTCTCTTGCTTCTCAAATAAGTGGTAAAGTAACTGATAACAAAGAAAATTCTCTTTCTTTTGTTAGTATCTATTTAGATGGAACAATAACAGGAACAACTTCTAATGAAGATGGAGAATATGAATTACCGATAAAAAAAACAGGAAATTATACGGTTGTCTTTCAATATTTGGGTTTTAAAACCATAAAAAAAGCTGTAAAAATTACTTCACTCCCATTTCAATTGAGTGTGCAAATGTTTCCAGAACAAATAACATTGAATGAAGTTCAAATCAACAGCAAAGAAAACCCTGCAAACAAAATTATTAGAAATGTAATTGCTAACAAAAAGAAAAACGAAAGTAAAGTTCAAAAATATACTGCCGATTTTTACTCAAGAGGTTTGTATAAAATAAAAAATGCCCCAGAGAAAATTTTAGGACAATCTTTGGGAGATTTAGGTGGCGGATTAGATTCAACTAGAAGCGGAATTATCTATTTATCTGAAACGGTTTCTAAAATAATGCATCAAAAACCAACTGATTTTAAAGAACATATTGTTGCTTCAAAAGTTAGCGGAAGAGATAATGGAGTTAGTTTTAACAGAGCTCAAGACGTGAATTTTAACCTTTACAACAATACCGTTAAAATTGGAAATGAAATTATTTCGCCTATTTCTAATTATGCTTTTGGTTATTATAACTATAAATTGGTTGGAACTTTTTATGATAAAAATGGTCAGCTTATTAATAAAATTGCCATTTTACCTAAACGTAAAAACGATCGTGTTTTTGATGGTTTTATTTACATTGCAGAAGATGATTGGGCATTGTACGGAACAGAAATCTCTGTAAATGGAACTCAAGTAAATTTACCCATGGTCGATGTGTTGCGCTTTAAACAGAGTTTTAATAAATCAATCAAAAACGATGCTTGGGTGGTAATTTCTCAAACCATTGATTTTAAAGTTGGCTTATTTGGGTTTAATGTAAATGGTCGATTTTCATCGGCGTATAGCAACTATAATTTCAATCCTACTTTTGATGAAAATACCTTTGGAAAAGAAATTTTATCCTTTGAAAAAGAAGCTACAAAAAAAGATTCCTTGTATTGGAAATCACTAAGACCTGTTCCGTTAACAACAGAAGAAGTTAAAGATTATGTTGTTAAAGACAGTATTAAAGTCATTCGAAAATCAAAAAAATACCTAGATTCTATTGATGCTAAAAACAACAAACTTTCTTGGACATTTCCAATCTCGGGGTATTCTTACCAAGATTCATATAATGATTGGTCTATAAATGTTGGTTCCCCAATTGCTAAATTAAATTTTAATACCGTTCAGGGTTGGAATTCCTCTATTGAACTCGATTATTTTAAGTCGTTAAACGAAACAGGAAAGTGGATTAATTTTGGAACGGATTTAGGCTATAGTTTTTCAGAGAAAAAAACCAGACCAACCTTTTACTTTGGCTATAAATGGAATAATATTACCAGGCCTATTTTACGTTTTTCGGGTGGAATTACAACTAGTCAATTTAATGGTGCAAACCCGATTTCGCCTTTCTGGAATACTATAAATTCTGTTTATTTTGAAAGAAATTACCTAAAAATTTATGAAAAAGCATTTGCAAATCTTTCTTTTTCAAGAGAAATTACAAATGGATTTCGATTTAATGGCTCATTAGAATTTGCTAACAGAAAGCCTTTAGTAAACACAAGCGATTATAGCGCTAAAAATTTTGCTGACAGAGAATATACTTCAAATGACCCACAAAATCCTACAAACTTCTTGCCTTCATTTACTGCTCATAATATATGGACATTGAATCTTGGGACAACCATTAATTTTGGAACAAAATACTTGTCCTATCCAGATAGAAAATTTACGGTGTATAACAACAAATATCCGTCTTTGTATGTTGGGTATCGCAAAACCTTTGGCGCTAGTAATAGTCAGTTAAATGTTGATTATGTGTTTACACAACTTCGTCAAAATTTTTCTTTAGGGAATTTAGGAAACACCAAATACCGTATTAAAGGTGGTGTATTTTTAGAGCAAAAAAATATTGCCTTTATGGATTACGCACATTTTAATGGAAACAAACTAGCTATTTCTCCAAGTGGCGGAACAACCAATCATTTTAACTTACTAGATTATTATGCGTACAGCACAAATGATCGTTTTGCTGAATTTCATGGGGAGCATAATTTTAAAGGATTTATCTTAGGAAAAATTCCGTTGATAAATTTACTCAACTTTCATTTAGTAGCAGGGGCAAAAGGGTTGTTTACTGGTGATAGAAAACCCTATTCAGAAGCATCTATAGGATTAGACAATATTGGTTTTGGTAAATGGCGTTTTTTACGTGTTGATTATGTGATTTCAAAAGGAGGTATCAACCAAAAACAAAACGGATTTATTTTTAGTTTGAGTTTGTTTAATTAGTTTTGAAGTATGAAAATACAAGTCCTACTTTTTGGCATTGCAACAGATTTGCTACAAACTTCTTCCTTTGAATTTGAAGTTTCTGAGGGTTGTACAATTGAAGATTTTAAAAAAGCAGTTACAGCTAAATATCCACAGTTAAAAAACATCAATTCGTATGCAGTTGCCGTAAATGAAACCTATGCTTCTGATGAAATGATACTAAATCAAAATGATATCGTGGCAATTATTCCTCCGGTTAGTGGGGGTTAAAATCCCATCCTAACCTTCCCAAAGTGAATGAAATTTTATAAATACATCTAAAAACTGACAGACTTCTTAAGTGTAAAAACTACTTTCGAAACAACAAGAATTTCTTTTTACTGCAAATACTTTCTATCAATATAAAATGTTCCGAAAGGGATGATTGAAGCTAATAATATTGTTCTAAACGTTTTTGGATCCCATTTTTCTTCTGATTTTAGCATAAATGCTAAAACAATATACACCATAAATAGAATTCCGTGTGGCATCCCTAGCATTTTAACATAACTTTCGTCACCACCAAAATATTTTACTGGAGTTGCAATAAACAATAACAGCAAGTAAGAAAGACCTTCTAAAAAACTAACAATTCTAAATATATTCTTCATTTTATTTGATTAGGTTTTCTGTCAGTTCGAGTGAAATTCTGCAAGAATTTTGTGTCGATAACTATTTACTTCTCGATACAATTTTACTTTGTAAAATCATTCAAAGTGACATTCAAAATTTATTGGCAAAGATACATTTTGATTTCCTATTTTTGTAACAGATATGAGCAAAACATCGATAAAAATTACATCAGAAAAATTAGACTTACAGGCTTGTTACGATTTTGTGACAGATGCTTCTTGTGGCGGAATTTCAGCCTTTGTAGGAACTGTTAGAAACGACACAAAAGGCAAAGAAGTTACACAGTTAGATTTTTCTACCTACAAACCAATGGCACTTAAAGAAATGCAAAAAATTGCTGTTTTGGCTTTAAGAAAATTTGCTATTGAGAAAATTGCCATTCACCATGCAGAAGGTATGTTACAAATTGGAGATATTCCGGTAATTATTACTGCTTCTGCAAAACACAGAAAAGCTGCTTTTGATGCGTGTCAGTTTGCTATTGACACCTTAAAAGAAACAGTGCCCATTTGGAAAAAAGAACATTTTTCTGATGGAGAGGTTTGGGTAAATGCACATCCTTAAAAATTAGAAATTCCGCCTGACAAACTTAAAATGGTTGCGGCTGGATATCTTTCTTTTAATAACTGTGTGGCTTTATAACTAGAAATTCCTTTTTGACAAACGATAACATATTTTTTAGAAGCATCAATCTGTAAAGTATCTAAATTAGAAATTGTACTTGTTTTATCAATTTGAAAAGGTGTTTGTAAATTTTCTGTTACAGAGATAATTTCCAATCTTCTCGACCGCGCTCGAAGTGACAATTCGTTTTTCAATTCCGTAGAAGAAATCAACCAGTCTGGATTTTGAATTTCACAATTGGCATCAAAATAGGTTTCGGTATCAAAAATATTTTGAATTTCTTTTTTTGAAATACCATTCTGAAGCTTCATTTTTAACTGTGAGTTTTGCAAAGAATTATAAATCAACAACTCATTCGTTAATGGTTTTCCAATTGCTGTTACCAATTTCAATACTTCATTTACTTGTTGTGCAGCGATCAAACTTACAATTGCATTTAAGGTTCCTGCTTCCTCACAATTCGGAACATCAGTTGCCATGTTGGGAAATGCATCACGTAAATTAGCAGATAAACTTCCGGCTTCTTGTTGCACATTAAATGTAGCAACATACCCATCAAACTTATACAATGACCCATATACCAAGGGTTTGTTTTTGATAACACAAGCATCATTTAACAAGTATTTTGTAGGTAAAGAATCGGTTCCGTCAACAACAATATCTACATCATTTATCAACTCAAAAACGTTTTCTTTTGAAATCGGTTTGTTACTAAAACTTACTTCTGTAAATGGGGCTCTTTCTTCAATGAACTTAGCCAATATTTCTGCCTTGGGTTTTCCAACATCCTCCAAAGAGTAAAAAACTTGACGATGCAAATTTGAAATAGCAATCGTGTCAAAATCAATTAAATGCAATTTTCCAATTCCGCTTGCAGCCAAATGCACAGCAATCGGACTCCCTAAACCTCCACAGCCAACAACCAAAACACTTGCGTTTTGGAGTTTTTCTTGGCCAACTTCACCAATTTCTGATAGAGTGATTTGACGTTTAAAAAGTTGATTTTTTGTTGGTTTCATTTTACATTTTCTGTCATTTCGAATGTAGTAAAACGTAATTGAGAAATCTATGGTAGATTAGATTCCTCCGCTTCAGTCGGAATGACATTCGTTAATTATTTAATTCCTTTTTAGCATCTTCAAACTCTTCTGGGGTATTTACATTTCTAATAAATGTATCATCAACCTCGACAATTTCAACATCAGAATTGATCAACATTTTACGAGGACACGAATATCCTTGTGCTAAATATTGTAATAATATTGGATATGCTTTTGGCTCGTAAATGGTAATTAATGGTTCTACAAATTGGTTGCCTTTTCCTTTAATTGCTGTGGCAACTTTTGATGGGTTTCTTTTTTCTAATAAGAATTGTATCAATTCATTATTTACAAACGGAACATCGGTTGCCAAAGCCAACCAAGCCGAATTTGGGTCTTTTTGAAATGCAGAGCAGATTCCGCCAAACGGACCTAAGTTTAAAAATGTATCATGAATTTCATTTGGATTTCCAGCATCCTTTTGCACAGAATAAAAAGTTTCTAAATTATTCTTTTCTAACAAGTCTTTGGCAACTTCTTTTTGTGGCTTCCCATAATAATTCAGTTGAGATTTGTCCTTTCCCATTCGTGTACTTTTTCCACCAACCAAAACCAACCCTTTGATTTTCGGAATTGTTTCTTCAACAATTTTTTTTATATGATTTGTAATGTTTTCAAAATCGTCTATTTCATATTTCGGAATATCTTTCCAATTTGGAAATTTGTCTTTTATTGATTGAAACGGTTCAATATCTTTTGTTAATTTCACGAAGAATTCCACCTTAGAAATCTGATCAATTCTTTTATCTATAGAAGCTTCTTTTTCTGGATCTAAAAAAATGATTTGCTTTGATCCCGCATAGTGATTTCCGTTGATAAATACATAATCGTATTGTGCAAACTGCAACCGTTGTAAAAACTTATTTACGTATGAAGCTGTTTTTATTTCCAAGTTTCCTTCGTGATGAAAAACAAATTCTGAAAGTTGATGGTGCTCAACATCTTTAGCATGAGAAGCATCAAAATACGCTAAGTTGTATATGGATAATTTCTTAGAAACATGTTGCACTAAATCTGAAATTACTCCACATTTTGTTCCTAAAACAGCAATTTCATTGGGTGCAAAATTTCCGTTTTCTCTCCTTGTTAAATTTGTATGTTTTGTATGTGTTTTCATTCTTGTGTTTGTCATTGTGAACTGTGTGAAGCAATCTCTTAAAAGATTACTTCGTCATGCTTCCTCGTAATAACGTTAATTTTTTATATCTGATTTACCTCCAGTTTTTTCTACTAACTTTACTTCTTTTATCTCCATTTTTTGACTGATTGCCTTACACATATCATAAATAGTTAAACAAGCAATATTTGCACCTGTTAAAGCTTCCATTTCTACACCTGTTTTCCCTTCAATAGTTACTTTACAGAACACTTCGATATGCTCTGAATCTATAATTTCAATATCAATATCAACGCCATTAATTAATAATGGATGACACATCGGAATCAGTTCTGAAGTTTTCTTCACAGCCTGAATTCCTGCTATAATTGCCGTTTGAAAAACCGGTCCTTTTTTGGTAATCAATTCATCATTTGAGAAATGAGAAATGATTTCTGTTCCTAAAAACATGCTTGCTTTTGCAGTAGCGGTTCTTTTGGTAACTGCTTTGTCAGAAACATTGACCATTTTAGGATTGTTTTTTTTATTGATGTGGGAAAAATTACTCATTATCTATATATCTTGTTCTCAAAACTAATTTGTTCAATCTTCACAAATTCAATCAAATTAACAAAACGTAATGTCACTTCGAGTGATTTTCGATTGTATGAGAAAATTGTATCGAGAAGTTATTAAAATTTCTTCTTCGCTAAATTAGGAAGTTTTTCATATTCACCATTAATCAAAGCTTCTTTTTTAACTTTTGACCACTTTTTTAGTTGCTTTTCTGTTTCAATGGCTATTTCAACATTTGTAAATTCGCAATAAAATACAAGTTCAATAGGTCTTCTTTTATAAGTATAACTTTCTTTATGTTTTCCTTGATTGTGGTGTTGGATTCTGTTTTCAAGTCTTGATGTAAAGCCTGTATAATAAGAATCGTCAGCACATTTTAAAATGTAAACGTAATAGATTTTCATTTTATCTTTTTCTAAAGCCTATTGTTCTCGATACTAATTTACTCATTCTTCGTAAATTCAGTCGAACACACAACAAGTAAGTTTTTGCAATAACAAGTATATTAGACTATCACATCGAGTAATTTTCGAATTTATGAGAAAATTGTATCGAGATGTTTTCTTGGAATATTCTTAAAGTTGTTCTCGATACAAATTTGTTCATTCTTCACAAATTCACTCGAACTGACAATTAGTTTCTATAGCGAATTATCTTAAATACCTCTCCTTTTTTAAATTCTGTTTGTGCCGATGGCAATTGAATAAAAGCATCTGCATGTACCAAACTTGCTAAATCTCCAGAGCCGTTTCCTGTAATTGGAGTTGCAATTAAATGTCCAAATCTATAAGCTAATTTTACTTGTAAAAAAAACGTTAAGCTAGGTTTAAAAATAACGTCTTCTGCTAGAATGGCGTTTTCTTCTTGTTGTTGTACTCCAACAGATTTGTAGTACCAAGGATAAAAATACGCCAAACAGTTGACAAACGTAGAAATTGGATTCCCTGGAAACGCAAAGACAACTGTCTTTTTTTGATTCTTTTTCTCAGTACCATTATCTACACTCTGATAAACATTCTGTTCACTCAAACCTAAAGCATCTGAGATGCCGAACCAAAATGGTTTTCCTGGTCGTTGCGCAACTCTATGAAATAATTTTTCAACCCCCAATTCATTTAAAACTTCAGGAAGAAAATCAAATTTCCCTTTGCTAACTGCACCACTAAATAACAATACATCAAACTCATTTAAATAAGCTTCAATTTTACTTTTTAATACAGGTTTTTCATCTGAAATGTGTGCAGTTTCTGATGAAATATGTAGTTTTTCTAACAACGAAACCAACGTAAAAACATTACTCCTACGGATTTGATATGCTAACGGAATTTCTTCTACACCGTCTTTGGTGATGAAGATGCGCGCGATGCAACTGCTGCTGCGCTCGAAAGTGCAAAGGGTGTTATTCGAAGTGCCGTGGGTAAAGATCTCGGCACTCGAATTACCCCAACTCTTGAATTCATCCTCGATGGACTTCCAGAATCTGCAAAGGCGATGGATTCACTTCTTGATCGCGTTCACCAACTCGATGCAGAAGTTGCTAAGGCTCGCGAAAATGCGAAGCCAGTTGCCGACGATCCCTATAAATCACCACGAGTGGTTGACGAAGAGTGATCTCTGACGGCTTTGTCGTAGTTGATAAAGCTCCTGGAATGACTAGCCACGATGTGGTTGCAGTTGGTCGTCGCGCGCTCAATACTCGCAAAGTTGGCCATGCAGGCACACTAGATCCAATGGCGACCGGTGTTCTTGTCGACATTTGGGACCTGGACTGGACCATCAAGCTTGCGGCGCAACTGGGTGTTGCTGCCTTGGTTGCCTGGCAGGGTGTTCAGATTCTGTCGCTGCCTATCGGTGGCATCACCGTGGGGTCTCCCACGATGTCGTTCCTGCTGACCATCTTCGTCATCGTGTTGGTCATGAATGCCGTCAACTTCATTGACGGCCTGGATGGGCTCGTTGCTGGTGTTTCACTGATTTCCAATGGCGTCTTCTTGATCTATAGCTACTTGCTAGCTCGTGAGACCAGCCCTTCGAATTACTTCAACTTGGCCTCGCTCATCGCGGCCGTGCTGGTTGGTGCGTGTGCTGGGTTCTTACCCTTCAACTGGCACCGCGCACGCTTGTTCATGGGAGATGCAGGTTCTATGCTCGTGGGCCTTCTCATG